>JAPPKI010000226.1 GCA_028820035.1 bacterium
CCGACCCCTTCACCGGCTCCGACGGCTGGGTCGACCGCTACGGCACCCAGGAGGTATCGCAGTTCCGGGGGGCGGAGATGATCGCCGAGCACTGGGACATCAGCCGGGAGCAGATGGAGGAGTTCGCCCTGGCCAGTCACGAGCGGGCCGCCACCGCCACCGACGAGGGCCGGTTCGATAACGAGATTCTGCCTTTAGCTGGCTTGGAGTTTGACGAGGGCATCCGCCGGGGCACAACCCTGGAGAAGATGGCTGGCTTGTCCACCCTGATCGAGGGTGGGCGGCTGACCGCGGCGGTGTCCAGCCAGATCTCCGACGCGGGCTGCGCCATGTTGATCTGCGGGGAGCAGGCGGTGGCCGACCACGGGTTGAAGCCCCGGGCCCGCTTCCACCACCTTTCGGTGCGGGGCGCCGACCCCATCTACATGCTCACCGGCCCCATCCCGGCCACCGAGTACGCGCTGGCCCGAACCGGCATGACCATCGATGACATCGACTTGTTCGAATGCAACGAGGCCTTTGCCTCCGTGGTGCTGGCCTGGATGGGCGAGCACAGCGTGCCCCACGAGAAGGTCAACGTGAACGGCGGGGCCATCGCCCTCGGTCACCCCTTGGGTGCCACCGGAGCTCGGCTCATGACCACCCTGCTGAACGAACTTGAGCGCACTGGTGGCCGGTATGGGCTGCAAACCATGTGCGAGGGCGGCGGCCAGGCCAACGTCACCATCATCGAGCGGCTCTAGCAGCGCCATGACCGAGTTTGCCGACAAGGTGGTGATCGTCACCGGGGCGGCTCGGGGGATCGGCCGGAGCACCGCGGCGCTATTCGCCGACGCGGGAGCTGTGGTCGTCGGGGCTGATCGGGATGTTGATTCCCTGGATGAGGTGGAGGAGCTTTCGCTGCGGCTGGGTGGCGATGTGGGCGACACCGACGACGCCCATGCGATCATCGATGACACCCTGGCTGCGTTCGGCCGTCTCGACGTGTTGGTGAACAACGCCGGGGTCTGGGTGCTGAAGCCCACCGCTGAGATCACCCCCGAAGAGTGGGACGACCAGCTCTCCACCAACCTGAGGTCGTTTTTCCTGCTAATCCGCCGGGCCTGTCCGGCGCTTGCTGAGAGCCGAGGCAGCGTGGTGAACGTGGCCTCCATCGCCGCCCTGCGGTTCACCACCCCCCACGTGGCCTACGCCTCGGCCAAGGCGGGAGTGATCGCCATGACCAGGGACTTGGCCGCCGAGTACGCCCCCGACGTGCGGGTTAACGCAGTGGCCCCCGGCCCCATCGACACAATGCACCTCACCGCCTCGATGACCCCCGAGGAAAAGGACGATTTCGGCCGCCGCTACCCGCTGGGCCGCATGGGCGAGCCCGAAGACGTGGCCCACGCCATCTTCTTCTTGGCCTCCTCCAAAGCCGCCTACATCACCGGAGCCACCCTCCCCGTCACGGGAGGCACCGAACTCGGAGTTCCCAGCCTGTTCTAGCGGCTAGCCCTCGATGCGGTCGATGAGGCCCCAGGCGAGGGCGGTGGTGGCGTCGATCTCGGTGTTGGTGAGGGCGAAGTAGCCAAGGCGCTGGCGGCCGATGCGGCGGGCGATGCTCACGGTGCCGCCGGCGCCGGGCACCAGGCCCATCGCCACCTCGGGCAAGCGGAAAGTGGTGTCGGGGTGGGCGGACACGTCGTGGGCATAGGCGGGCAGCTCCACGCCCGCCCCCACGCAGGTGCCGTGGACCTTTGCTCGGACCTTGGCCGCCAGTCGGTCGATCCAAAAGGCGGCGCTGCGCACGGAGCGGACGCGGTGGGCGGTGCCAGGGTCGGGGGTGGTGCCGAATTCGGCTAGGTCGCCACCGGAGCAGAAGGTGGGCCCGACGCCGTCGAGCACGATGCCGTCGAGGCTGGGGTCGGCCCATGCGGCCCGGAGCTGCTCGACTAGGCCGTCGCGCATCTCGGCGCTGAAGGCGTTGTGGCGCTCGGGTCGGTTGAGGGTGAGCCGCAGGGTGGACCCGGAGCGTTCAGCCCGCACCGCGGGTTCGGGATTGTCAGGAACCAGCCGAGAGGGCTGGCTGGCCAGCCACCCCTGGAACTGAGGGCCGGACTGGAGGGTGGAGTAGGCCAGCGACTCGGCCACCAGCCCGTCGGCGGTGGTTCGGCTTTCGCTCAGGCGCAGAAGTTGCACCAGAGCCACCGCCGCAGCTGGCGATGCGGTGGCTGCGGCGGCAATCAGCCCGATCTCGTCGGCGGGCACGGCCACCGGTACGGGGAGGTCGCCGGGGGCCAGCACGATGTCGAAGGCGGCGCAGTGCTCGGCCAGTTTCGCAGCGTCGGCAGAGTCGAAGTCGGCAGGCACTACGGCTGTCATCACTGCCGGGGTGCTCTTGATCAGATCGGCCGTCTCGTCGTCAGGCCATTGCGAGATGTCGGCGGTTGTGAGCTCTATGAGCATCACCGGGCAGTCAGCCAGACCCATATCCTCCCCGGCATAGGGGTGGGACAAGTGTTCGAGGGCCTCAGCCAGGCCCGTGGTCTGGATTGGCGCAGCCATTACTGAGTGACCGCAGACTAGCGCGGAAGGGAATCAGCGGCTTTCGGCGAGCTCTTCGCGCAGGATTCGGCGCAGGAGTTTGCCGGTCTCGTTGTAGGGCAGCTCGTCGCGCAGCTCAATGCAGTCGGGAGTGCGCGACGACCGCATCTGGGACTTCACAAACTCTTGGAGATCGGCGATGTCAACCGATTGACCCTTGGCCGGCACCACCACTGCAGCCACCGCTTCGCCCCACTGCTCGTCGGGTACTCCGACGGCGGCGGCGTCGGCCACCGATGGGTGGCTCAGCAGCACGTCTTCGATCTCGCCGGGGGAGATGTTCTCGCCGCCCCGCACGATTATGTCGTCTATGCGGCCTTCTACATACAGATAGCCGTCACCGTCGAGCGAGCCTCCGTCGTTGGTGGGGAACCAGCCGTCGGGGGTCACTCGGGAGTTCCGACCCAGGTACTCGCCGGATACTTGCTCGCCCCGCACCCAGATCTCGCCTGAGGTACCGGTGGCAACCGGGTTGCCCTCCTCGTCGCGGATGTCCACCTCGATGGCGGGCAGCGGCCGGCCCGCCGAGCCCAGCCTGGCCCGCACGGAGGGATCGTCGGAGCGATGGGCGTCGCGGTGTTCCTCGGGGCCGAGCACCGCCACTGTGGAGCTGGTCTCGGTCAGGCCGTAGGCGTTCACGAAATTGGTCTCGGGAAGCACGTCGAGAGCCCGGGCGATGACCGGGGCGGGCATCTTGCCGCCCCCGTACGACAGAGCCCGCAGCGAGGGGAGCCCGCCTCCGACGTCTTCCAGGTGGTCCACGATGCGGGCCAGCATGGTGGGTACCACCATGGCGTGGGTAACCCCCTCGGCCCGGACCAAATCCACCCAGCCGGCGGGGTCGAAGTTGGGAAGCTGCACAATGCGGCGCCCGGCGTACACCGAGCTCAAGATCGCGGCCATGCCGGCCACGTGGTAGGGGGGCACCGAAACCAGGGTGGCCTCGTCTTCGGCCGCCCCCATGAACTCCACCGAGCCGATGATGTACGACACCAAATGCCGGTGGCGCAGCACCGCCGCCTTGGGAGCGCCGGTAGTGCCGCTGGTGTAGAGGAGGATGGCGATTTCCTCGGGGTCCACGTTCCAATCGCTGTCGGGCGCGGCTCCCTCGGCCCACTGGGCCAGGAAGTCGGGGCGAACAACGGCTCTCACGCCGTCGAGGTCGCCGATGGCAGCCACGGCATCGTCGTTGCACACCGTGACCGATGGAGCTACCTCGGCAGCCAGATGGCGTAACTCAGGCACGGTCAGGCGGTAGTTGAGGGGAACGAACGGCACGCCGGCCCAGGCCGAGCCGAACAGAGCGATCGGGAGGGCCTCGCTGCTGACGTCCACCATGCTCACCCGGTCGATTCCCGCCTCGCGGAAGCGCATGGCAGTGGCCCCGGCCCGCTGGAATAGCTGTTCGTAGGTAAGACCCCGCCCTTGGGATCCGACCGCGATGCGGTCGCCGAACCCGCTGGACGCCATCTCCAGCAGCATCATCAGATTCATGGGTCCATCCCGACTGACGATCCTGCTGGCAGCGCTATGGCCTGACTAGTCGGAGGCGGGGAGGGGCTTGGCCTCTTTCAGACTGAGGGCCATGTCTCCCAGCGCCAAAGAGCCGTCTCCCGGTTTGGTGCACAAAACCTCGAGGGACTCGTCTTCGTTCACATAGCGCTTGCCCAACGCCGTGCCATCGGCAGCAGCGGCGGCAACCTCGCCATTGCGCTCCGCGTCGGCCGGATCGGCCATCGGCGCGCCGCCACAAGTTATGTCCACGTCGCCGCTCGGTGCTTTGACCACGATGAGCTCGGTATCGCATACCGAGCTCTTGAGGCGGCTACCCGGTTTCAGGTCCATCCCTACCTCCCGAAAGATGTCCTCCAATCTTTTCCCGTCAGACTCAACAGGTACAAACTGCGTTAGTGATGGAGCCAACCTTGAGCAGCCGCCATCCGGCGCTGGTTTGGGCCGAGTCGGGCTTGATGGGCCTGAGCGGGCCAGAGCACGGGCCTCCGGCGGTGGCCTCTGGGCGATGGGTGGAGCGGCTCGACGGCGTGGTGAGCGACATCTCCACGTTGCGCGGCCAGCCGCTGAGAAGCGACGCCGCTGGCTTTCTGGGAGAGCGGGCGGCGCTCGTGGGCCGTGGTCGAAGGGGCTCGGTGTCAGTGGGCGGCGCATGCCGCATGGTGGCGGCGGCCGACGGGGTGTTGGCAGTGTCGCTGGCCCGCACCAGCGACACCGAAGCGGTTCCCGCCTGGCTGGAGATCGGCGATCTGGGCGGGAGCGATGTATGGGCCGTCGTGGCCATGGAGGTGCGGGACAAGCCGGTGGCCGAACTGTTGGAGCGGGCCGAATGGCTGGGTTTGGCAGTGGGAGAGGCCACCCGGCCCCCTCCCCCGGACGAGCCCTGTTCGTTCACTGGTGTCGGATCGGCGGATTCAGGCCGCAAGAAGGTGCTGGACGTGAGCTCGCTGTGGGCCGGGCCGCTGTGCGCGTCGCTGCTGGGCGGCTTCGGATTCGATGTGGTCAAGGTAGAGGCACCGGGCCGCCCCGACGGTGCCCGATATGGCTCGCCAGCGTTCTACGAGCGGATGAACCAGGGCAAGGAGGAAACAGTCATCGACCTGGGGTCCGAGGACGGACGCCGCCGGTTCCAGGATCTGTGCCGAGGGTCGGCCGTGGTGGTCGACGGCTTGCGACCCCGAGTGTGGGCCAACTGGGGTATCGATCCACTGGAGGTGGCAGAGCGTTGCGGGCTGGTGTGGGTGTCGATCACCGGCTATGGCAGCGACCGACCCGGATTCGGTGACGATGCCGCAGTGAGCGGGGGACTATGGCTGCCGGACCCGGCTGGCGGACTGCCGTGGTTCGTGGGTGACGCTGCCGCCGATCCGGTGGCTGGCTTGATCGCCTGTCGGGCAGCCGCCGAGGCAATAGCTGAGGGTCGGGCGGTTCTAGTAGAAGTGGCCATGAGCCAAGCAGCGAGCTGGATCAAAGCGGGTGACGACTTGAGCGCATCCGATGCTGAGGTCTACCGCCGGGGCGAAAATTGGGTGGTGCAGGCCGACGGAGATGAGCAGATGGTGCTGGCCCCCCGCGGCCTGGTGTGACTTCGTTCTTCCGCCGAAGTATGGCTAATGGGCGGTAGGTTGAGGTTGTGTTCGCAAGAAAGCCCAGCGGCTCGGGGCATCTCGGAGAAGGGCATCACCGCAATGTGACCCGGGGCGGGTACCGGGCGGCGGTATTCGGGGTGAGCGATGGCCTGGTGTCCAACGTGGCTCTCATATTGGGCGTGGCTGGGGCCAGTTCGGACCAAGAGCTGGTGCGAATTGCCGGTTTGGCGGGCCTCATTGCCGGAGCGGTATCGATGGCCGCGGGGGAATACATCTCCATGCAGGCCCAACGGGAGCTGTTGGAGCGGGAGCTGGAGATGGAGCGGCGAGAGCACGCCCGCAACCCGGAGCACGAGGTAGAGGAGCTGGCCGAGATCTACGAATCCCGTGGGGTGGACCCGGACACGGCAAGGGAGATGGCCACCAACATCATGGAAGATCCGGAGAAGGCACTGGAGGTCCACGCCCGGGAGGAGATGGGCATCGATCCCAACGAACTGGGCAACCCGGTGTTCGCGGCAACATCCTCGTTCATTGCCTTCGCCATCGGGGCGGTGCTGCCGCTTTTGCCCTGGTTCTTCACCGGCGGTAACGGCGCCATCGTGGGGTCGATCCTGCTCGGGGTTGTGGGCGCGGTACTGGTGGGCGGTGCGCTGGCTCTGGCCACCGACCGGTCGATCGTGCGGGGTTCGCTTCGCCAGTTGGTCATTGCCGCTGCGGCGGCCGCTATCACATTTGGAATCGGCTCTGCGGTAGGAGTAGGGGTATGACCGATTGGGAATGGACTTTGGGCGGCCTCGAGAGCGACAAGCCTCCCATTTGGAGCGATGACAACGTGTTGGATCCGTCCAGCGTGCTGCTCACCGACAAGGTGGCCATCGTCACCGGCGGCGCACGGGGGATCGGAGCGGCCACCGCGGTAGCACTGGCCCGCTTCGGCGCTGATCTGGCCATCTGCGACCGGGAGGCCGACGATATGGCCCGCACCGCCGCCGCAGTGGAAGCGCTGGGCCGCCGCTGTTTGACCGGGCTGTTCGACGTCCGCCACCCCGAGCCCCGCGATGCCTGGCTGGCCGAGGTGGGCGAGGCCTACGGACGGGTGGACGTGCTGGTGAACAACGCGGGCGGTACGTTCAACTCCCCGTTCGCCGACATCAACCTCAAGGGCGAGGCCGCGCTGATCGCCGAGAACTTCACCCAGGTCACCGGGTTCATCCGAGGGTGCATTCCGTTGATGAGCGAGGGCGGGTCGATCATCAATATCACCTCTATCGAGGCCCATCGGGCTGGTCCCGGCTTCTCCATCTACTCGGCGATGAAGGCGGCCCAGGCCAACCTGACCATGAGCCTGTCGTTGGAGTTGGCGCCGGCCGGTATCCGGGTCAACTGCATCGCCCCCGATGTGATCCCCACCGAGGGCGAGCGCATGCTGGGCGACGAGAGCACCGATGAGAGATCCCAGTTGGCCCCCCAGCCGTGGTTGGAAGGCGGCTCAGTTCACGATTGTGCCGCCGCGATCGTGTATCTGGCCGGGGACATGTCCCGATTCGTGACCGGCTCCACCATCCATGTGGACGGCGGCAACATTGGCGCCGCCGGTTGGAAGCGCCGCACCACCAACCGCTAGTCCATGTAACCCAACCGCCTAGAGTTCCAGCCGGTACATCACCGCGAAGGAACTGACATGGACATCGACATCGATCGGGTAACCGAGCTGGCTGGTGAGGTGGCCACCCACATGGCCGGGGCCACCACCATTGCCATGGTCCACATCGGCGACGAGCTGGGCCTATATCAGGCCATGGCGGGGGCGGGGCCGATTACTGCGGAATCCTTGGCCGTAGCTGTCGGCTGCCATCCTCGCTTGGTTACCGAGTGGCTGCGCCAGCAGGCCGCGGTCGAGTTGGTCGAGATTGGTGGCCAGAGCGACGACGACGTCACGTTTCAGTTGACCGATGAGGCCGCTGCGGTGCTGGCCTGGGAGGTGAGCCCCGCATTCTTGGCCGGGGGCATCGGCATGTTTCGGGCCATGTTCTCCGACATGGACGACATCCTCAGTGCTTTCCGGGGCGACGGCGGTTTGGCGTGGGGTGATCACCACCCCAGCTTGTTCACCTCCACCGCCCGCTTCTTCCGGCCCCAGTACGAGATGTACTTGGCCAACGAGTGGATTCCCGCCGCCGATGGCATCGACGAGAAGCTCCGGTCCGGAGCCACCGCCGCCGATGTGGGCTGCGGCTGCGGCGACTCGGTGCAGATCCTGGCCTCGGCCTACCCCGAGTCGCACTTCACCGGGTTCGACTTCCACGGCCCGTCCATCGACCAGGCCAGAGAACTGGCCGCCAACGCTGGGCTCCCCAACGCCTCGTTCGAAGTGGCCGACTCCAAGGGTTACCAGGGCGCCTACGACGTGATCTTCTTCTTCGACTGCCTCCACGACATGGGCGATCCGGTGGGCATCGCCACCCACGCCCGCAGCCAGCTGGCCGAGGGCGGCTCGGTGCTCATGGTGGAGCCCTTCGCGCTCGACGGCCACGTCCGCAACCTGACCGATAACCCCATGGCGGCCACGTCGTATGGGGCGTCGGCCGTGTTTTGAGTCCCGTGTTCTCTGGCCCAGCCGGTCGGCCTGGGAATGGGTGCACAAGCTGGCGAAGCCGCCATGCGAGAGGTCTTCACCGCCGCGGGATACTCCAGCTTCGAGCGGGTCACCGAGACCAACGCCAACATCATCTACCAAGCCCGGCCGTAGCTATTCGGATCGCCCAAAACCAATCCGAGCCGGTACACTGCGGCGTTCCTGCCCCGTTCGTCTAGAGGCCTAGGACGCCAGATTCTCAATCTGGTAACACGGGTTCGAATCCCGTACGGGGTGCTGCGTTCTACGCGTCCCAGACGAAGGGGGTATGAGTTCGTCGACTCCATTCGTGCTGTCCGAGTTCGTGCATGGCCGGGCCGAGTCTGGCCATTTGGCGGGCATAAAGGCCTTCGCCGACATGGTGCCATTTCCCGTGGGCGGGGAAGACCCATTCGACGTTGAGTCCGGCAATGGAGTCCATGCTGTCGGCCAGGGCTTTCCAGGAATACCAAGTCTGTTTGGCGGTCACGTCAAGCTCTTGGCGGCGATGATTCCAAAACAGCGCGTCGCCAGTGAAGAGCCAACGGTTGTCCACGTAATAGGCGACATGACCCTTGGTGTGGCCGGGAATATGGACTGACAGCACGCCCTCGTCAACAAACTGGTCTCCGGTGGTGACATCAGTGGCATAGGGGGCGGCGTCGGCGTCGTCTTGATGGATCCAGACTCGGGCGTCATACCGGCTGCCCCATTTGTCGGCATCGGCTACTTCATCGCGGTGCGACAGGAGCACGTGCTCAATGCCCCCGAGCTTGTCAATCGCCTCGGTGAGGCCGCGGGTGTAGCGGGGTGAGTCGACCATCAGGTTTCCTGCTGGCCGGACAACAAGGTAGGAGTGACCGCCAAAGGACTTGGGGGAGTTGTGGCCGAGGGCGTACACCCCGGAAGTCAACTCGAAGGGAAACACATCCACCGGAGGGCGGGCTGCCTCGCGGTTGCCAATCGACTGGGTCGGGCAGGCGGCGGTCGCCCGCCACAGCGCGGCCGTTTCCTCCGAGGTCTGGGGCTGGCGGGCAATAAAGGACCGCCCGTTGCTGTCCATGTCGACCAGGCTGGGCGCCCAGTGGCGAGCGACATCGCAACCGATACAGCGCGTGTCGACAAACCACGGGCCATCCACGTTGTCAGCATGAGCCTGGTCTCGGCGTGCCATCGATACCTCGAGAGTTGGCTGTTCTGACCCTACCTGGCAAAAGCGACTTTTTCGTCCAGCCGCCCGGTGCTTAGGCCACTGGGGCGCAGTTGGCGCGAGACTGACGCCAACCCGAAGACGACACAGGAAACGGAGCAACCGATGGGCCGAATGGACGGAAAAGTCGCACTGGTGACCGGAGCGAGTGGCGGGATTGGCATGGCCACGCTGCGCCGGTTGGCGGGAGAGGGGGCCGCGGTAGTGGGGGTCGACCTGGTGGACGAGGCGGGCGAGAAGTTGGTGGCCGAGTTGATCGAGGGCGGTGCCCGGGCGGTGTACCAGAACTGCGATGTGGGCTCGCTCGACGAGGTGACCGCCGCGGTGGAGCGGGCAGTGTCGGAGTTCGGCCGCGTCGATGTGCTGTTCAACAACGCCGCTACCAGCACTGGGGGCTACATACCCGAGCTCGACCCCGAGGGTTGGGATGCCAGCCTGCGGGTGATGCTCACCGCCGCCATGTACGGAATGAAAGCCGCCATTCCTCACATGGCCGCCCAAGGTGGTGGCTCCATCATCAGCACCTCGTCGATTTACGGAGTGGTGGCCTCGCCGGGCAACGCCCCCTACTGCACGGCCAAGGCGGGGCTCATCAACCTGACCCGCACCGCGGCGGTTGAATGGGGGCGCAAGAATATCCGGGTCAACGCCATCTGCCCCGGCGTGGTGGAGACGCCCATGTACGGCGCGGTGCTCGACATCGGCCTCAAGACCCACGAGGAGATCTCGGCCATGCACGCATTGGGCCGGATCATCAAGCCCGAGGAGATTGCCGACTTGGTGCTGTTTCTGGCCTCAGATGAGTCCTCGGCCATCACCGGCCAGGCCATCGTGATCGACGGCGGCCTACTGTCCGATTGCAATCTGACCGGAGTGCCACCGGCCTGACGGGCCCCGGGTCTGGTGGGCCCGTGATCTTGTGAATGAAGCCCTAGCGAATCAACCAGCTTCGATTCCTGTTAGGGGTGCCATCGCGTGTTTTCGCTGGTGGTGGACGGCGAAGAGTTGGCAGGCTAGGCCGGCAGTGCCGTAGGCGAGGTAGCCGACGCCGACGGGGGTGACTGAGCCGCTGATGGCCTGGTCGATGATGGCGGCTAGGCCGGCGCCGAGCATAGCCATGGTGAAGCCGAGCACGGCGGAGGCAGTGCCGGCCATCTCGCCCATGGGCTCGAGCGCCAGGCTCTGGCCCAACGGGAAGAATGCCACCATGCAGGCGTTGGCCAGGCTGAAGATGGTGATCCACAGAACAAATGGCGGCCTGCCTCCGGCGGCCAAGGCCAGGCCCAGCATGGTTCCCGCCGCGCAGATCTGTAGACAGCCCGCCCCGAGCGCTACCGAGCGAGCCCGGAATCGGTGCAGCGCCCGGTTGTTGAGCAGCGTCACCATGCCCATGCCCGCCGCCATGATCGAGAAGTAAGGGACGAACCAGTGCTCCTGATTGAAGACGTCGTCGAAGATCAGCTCGGAGCTGGCCAGGAATGAGAAGAAGGCGCCGGCGGAGAACATGGTGGCCAGGGTGTAGCCCAGCGTCACCGGATGAGTGGTGACCGACCGGAACCCGGCCAACGTCGATCGAAAGGTCAGCGGCCGCCGGTGCTCGGGCTTCAGCGTCTCCTCCAACCGCAGTGACCACGCAATGATCACCACGGCGGTGAACACGCTGAAGACCATCACGTAGCGCCACGAACCCAGCGCCACCAGACCCTGCCCCAACGGCGGTCCAGCCACCGGGGCCCAGAAGAACACCGCCATAACCAGGGTCATCACCCGGGCCATGGCATCGCCGGAGTAGTAGTCCCGCACGATGGCCTGGGCCGCGGTGCGAGGGCCGGCCGCGGCGAAACCCCAAATGAAGCGGCTGACATAGAGCATGCCCAGCGTCACCGAGAGGGTGGCCATCAACGACGCCAGGCCGTACAGCACCATGCTTCCGACGAGGATCCTCTTTCGACCGAGAGCATCGGCCATCGGGCCGTAGACCAGGTTGCCGATGCCCGAGCCCACGAAGAACAGCGTGATGGTGAGCGACAGGCCGGTTGAGTCCTCCGGCAGGTTGAACGCATCCCGCATCTCCGAGAACGCCGGGAGCAGGGTGTCGATGGCCAGCGCCGACACGGCGCTGATCATGGCGATGAAAAGGATGAACTCCCGTTCGCCCAATCGGCGGCCGGTAGCAGCAGGTGCGGGAGTGCTCACACCGGCCGACTTCTCATAACGGCGTAGCCTGTTCCCCCTATGGCGAAGATGTCAAAGGAGTTAGATGGCAAGGTGGCGTTGGTCACCGGCGCGGCTCGGGGGCTGGGGGCGGAGATCGTGCGGCGCATGGTGGCGGCCGGGGCCCAGGTGACGGCGGCGGACAAGCGGGTGGACGACGGGGCCGCGGCTGCTGCCGAGGCCGGGGCGCAGTTCATGGAGCTTGACGTGACCGACGCCGAGCAATGGGCCGCTGCGGTGGATGCGGCTGCTCACGGCGGCCTGCTGAACATCTTGGTCAACAACGCAGCAATCACCCGGGTGGTCCCGATCTTGGATTGCGATCCCGCCGAGTTCCGCAAGGTGATCGATACCAATCTGGTAGGCACCTTTTTGGGCATCCAGGCCGCGGCGCCAACTATGGGGTCGAGCGGGGGAGGGTCCATCGTGAACCTGAGCTCGCCCAGCGCCTTCGAGGGCACGGTGGGGATGCCGGCCTACTCCACGTCGAAGTGGGGCATCCGAGGGCTGACTCGCACCGCGGCCTTGGAATTGGCCGACCTGGGCATCAGGGTGAACGCGGTGGTGCCCGGTGCGCTGCGCACCGCCATGACCCGGCGGCCGGGATGGGAAGACGAGGACTACGAGCGCCATTACGGCGCCACTGTGCCGCTGCGGCGCATGGCCGAACTGGGCGAGGTGGCCGACCTGGTGGTGTGGCTGGCGTCCGACCAGGCCTCCTATTGCACCGGAGGCGACTACGCGGCCGACGGCGGCCTGGGAGCGGGCTCGCCTGCGCCGCTACCGGAGAGCGGCTAGTCCGAGTAGTTGGGATTGAACTGGATCTCGCCGTCTACCCGGTGGAGCCAGGGGTAGAGCTCGGTGGGGCGGCGGGCGATGACGGCCAATTGGTTGCGCTGGCGCTTGAACACGGTGCACAGCGCGGCGAGGGCCGGCTTGGCGAACTTCCCGGCCAAGCGCCGACGGCGGCCAGTGGCCTCGGCTGTGGGCAGGCGCAGGCCGTAGCGGAACTCGACGCGAGGCTCACCGGTGGGGTCGTAGGACCGCAGGGTCTTCACCACCTCGGACTCGGTCCAGCGGTACACATGGTTGGGCACGCTGGTGTTGTCCAGCCCTCCGGTGCGAAACCCCTGGTCGGTGACCGCAGCCAGCTCGTAGTCGTCGGCCATGCCCATCCGCACGGCCAGCCGCATCAGCGCGCTGTCACGGGCCTCGATGGCCACGATCCCCTTCCGGCACACCCGGTACATCTCCCCCAAGGCCTGATGGGGAGAGCGGCAGTGGTGCAGCCCCTCGGAGACGAACACCCAGTCGAATGAACGGTCCTCAAAAGTCAATGACTGGGCGTCCTGGTACGACCACCGGCTGTCGGGAACCAGCGGGGCGAACGCCTCGTCGAGGTTGGACACCACCACGTCGGTGAATCCCAGAGAAGACAGCAGCTCCCAGTCGTCGGTTCCCGCGCACACCGCCAGCAGCCGGGTGTCGGCGTCGAGGCTCAGGCTGTTCATGGTGGCGGCGGCGAATTTGCGGTCCAGGATCCCTCTCCTGTCTCAGACGTGGTTAGCCATCGTACGGCGACTACTAGGTTGCTGAGGGTGAAGTTCGGGTTCCCCTTCATCTCGCTGCACCCGGGGGCATGGGTCGAGGTGGCCCAGGCTGCCGATGAGGCCGGGTTCGAGTCGTGCTGGATCGCCGACCATCTGGTGTTCCCGGTGGAGATGGAGGGCTCGCTGGGCGACGTCGAACATCCCAACGTCCCGCCCACCGTGCCTGTTTACGACGCCCCGGCGTACCTCTCGTACCTGGCTGGCCAAACCACCCGGATCAAACTGGGGGTGTACGTGTACCTGGCCGGGCTGCGCCACCCGTTCACCACTGCCCGGGGCTTTGCCACCCTGGACCACGTCAGCAACGGGCGGGCGCTGTTCGGCGTGGGGGCGGGGTGGCTGCGCAACGAGTGGGCGGCCGCGGGGATGGACCCCCGCACCCGGGGCCGCCGCCTCGACGAAGCCCTCGATGTGTGCGTTCGGCTCTGGACCGAGCCCGAGGTGGAGCACCACGGCGAGTTCTACGACTTCGAGCCGGTGGCGTTTGAGCCCAAGCCGGTGCAGCAGCCCCATCCTCCGATTCTGGTGGGCGGGCTGTCGGATGCCGCCCTGCGGCGGGCGGCTCGATTCCAGGGGTGGATGGGTATGGGCGACTCCTTCGAATCGGTCCGGGCCGCCGCCGACCGCCTGGCCGAGCTGGGTGCGCCCGACGCCGAGATCACCGCCCAAGGGCGGTGCGAATCGCTCGATGACTTGCGCCGGTGGGAGGACGCCGGCGCCCACCGCCTGGTGGTTACACCGTGGGAGAGCACCAGCAGGGCGATTGACTCGCTCCAGCGGTTCGCGGAGCGATTCCTCGCCTGACCACCGCCGGTGAGAAATGTGTCAAAAACCCCTGGGGAGGGCGTACAATGGCATTTCTGCGCAAACAACGTCTGACTAGGGATTTCCATGGGTCGAGGATCAGAGAGCTTTCAGAAGCGACAGCGGGAGAAGAACAAGCGCGAGCGGGCTGCGGCCAAGCAGGCCCGCCGCCACGGCAAGCTTGAAGTCCCGTTTGAGGAGGAGGTTGAGGCGCCTTCCACCAACGGAAAGTCAGAAGCCGAGCTGTATGAGGATTTCCGCCTGCTGAGCGAGAAGTACCAGTCCGGTGGAATGGACGAGGAGACCTACGAGAAGCGCCGAGTCGAGATCTTCGAGCAACTCGGCCTCGAGGTTCACTGAACCTATTGCGGTAACTCCGCCGACTAGCCGCTAACCAGCAGGCACTGCCCGGCTGGTGGGCATGCCCAACATGCACGACAACCCCGCCGATTGGAGCCCGCCTGCACCCCCGGCTACCAGGATCACGAAGTAGTCGGGAGAGGGAACGATCGGCACCCGGTCGTTCTCAATGGCCACCCCCAACTGCTCCAGCACGTCTCTGGTGGGCTGGCGCCTATAGGGAGGGTAGAAGTCCAGCGGCACTCGGGCTTCGGCAAAAAGATGCTCTTGCAGTTCCTGCTTTGTGGGCAGAAGGCCGGCCACCATATCGGCGATAACCGGGCTCATCACCAGCACGGTCGGGAAGGGGTTGGGGGCATCGTGACCTCCGCACGGCCCGCTGATCGCCAGGCCGTTGGTCACGTGGTGCAGCACTTGGTCGGGCTCGTGGTGCATATCGGTTATGGGCCACATCCCGTTCACAGCTAGCACGGTGACCACATCGTCGTCGGCATCGAACCCCATGTCGACGTGGTAGGGCGGCCACGGGGAGGCTTCTTCGTTCTCGGCCATGCACAGCGAGGTGGCCTTGCCGGGCCAGCCCAGCGGCGCCTTGTCCACCTCGCCAGGGATGGCCCCACCGATGTTCACCAGGGCCAGCCGCATCGCTCGCCCCACGGTGGCGTTGGTGTGCGATCCTGGCCCGAAGCATCCCGCGCCGTAGTTGAAGCTCAGCCGATTGCGGATCGGGCCGTTCACCACCAGCATCGGACCTACCGGGTTGGTGGTGGTCTGCACCCCGTGGGCGTTCATCTGCGGATCGCAGAAGGCGTCAATGGCGGCGATGAGCACCGGCATCGCATCAGGCGAGCAGCCGGCCATCACCGCGTTGACCGCTATCTTCTCCACCGTGGCCGGCGCGTTCAACGGGGGCACGTCGCTCACCACGTGGTCGGCCGACAGCCCGGAGGCAGCCACCGCGGCGGCCACCCGCTCGGGGGTTGGGGGAATAACCGGCAGTCCGTCGGTCATGCCCCGCTCTCGCAGGTAGGCCTCTACCTCGTCGACTCCGCCGTCGATGTCAACTTGCTGGGTCATCTCACCTTTGTCTGGCTGTCTGCGCTGGCGACCTGCCGGGTCATGCCACTAGCGCATCCACAATTTCGTCGAGACGGGATGCGATGTCGGCCCTGATGTCATCCTCAGACCACTCGTCGTAGCCCGACGGCAACACGATCAACGGCTGGTTGTCCACCCGCAGGCCCCGGGCGGTGGCCTCGGCCAGGCCCCGGAACTGCTCGGTTACCAAGCCCACTGCCGGAGTTCCCATGGCCTCCAGCGTGCTGCTGGCGTGGATACACCACGCCGTACACGAGCCTCAATTGCCCAAGCCGCTGATCACCGCGTCGACTTCGGCGTGGAAGGCCTCCATCTCCTGCTGGTACTGCTCGGGATCGGCACCGTGCATCGGGCCGCTGGCTCGAACCACCACTCCAGCCGCCCCGGCCTGGTCCACGAGCCGGTGGGACAGCTCGTCGGCCATGATGGCCATGGATCGCCACATGTCGTTGTCAATGATGCCCACCACCGCTCCGGCCAGCGAGTCCTTGCGGATGGCCAGCGGTTGAGATGGCTCGTTCACCTCGCCGGTGGGCAACAAGATGGTGGTGGTTTCCATTGAATTCCTCCCGGAAATCTCGGGACAACTCTGGCGAGCCCTTCCGATCCACCCTATCC
>JAPPKI010000198.1 GCA_028820035.1 bacterium
AGTCGTCGTTGCGCCACACCACGAAGTTGAACAGCGAGTTCACGTCGTCCATCGGAGTGGTCAACAGCAACAAGATGTGCTCCAGACCCGACTCGTAGGCGATGGTGCTGCGCACCGAGAACGGCAGCACATAGCCGGTGGTCATCCGGCGGTGCAGCACGTCGTCGTCTTGGCCGGTAGTGGTCTGGCCTGCATCGGATGTGTTGTTGGCGTTCACTTCGTACACGTAGCCCCGATAGCCGTCGGGCAGGTCACCCATCTCCAAGGGCGGTATCACCGTCTCCTGGGCCAGCCCGAAGGTGGCGGTGTGGACGAAGGGGAAATGGGAAAAGTCCATGAAGTTGTCGGTGATCCGGGTGGATGAAACCGCCCACTGCTGGAACGGCGTATTGAGCCGGCGGAACTCGGGGTTGTCCTCTTGGGGGATTTCGGGGATCCGGCCCAGGGGCTTGCCCGGACACAGCCACACCAGGCCATAGCGCTCCTCGATGTCAACAGTGTTCAAGTGGGCCTTGGGCGGCACCGGGGTGCCGGGGGGCGAAGACGGCACCAACTGGCACCGGCCCCCGGCTCCGAACCGCCATCCGTGATAGGGGCATTCCATGCAGCCGTCCACCATGCGTCCCTCCGACAGAGGGGCCTCTCGGTGGGGGCAGCGGTCGGGGGCCGCGGTGAGCGATCCGTCGTCGGAGCGCCACAGCACATAGCGGCGTCCCAGCACCTGAATCCCGACTGGGCCCGGAGCGATGTCTTCGCTGAGGGCAATGGGGTACCACTGGTGGTCCAGCGCGGGCTGGCCGACGAGTTGGTTGGAAGCGCCGTTCCCACTCATGGGCCGATGATACCGCCTATCCCTTTTCCTGTTTCCCAGACACAGCGCCGGTAACGTCAACTGACGTGTCGACAGCCGACTGGGTGATCACCGGCGACATCGTGACCATGGACGCCGAGCGCGCCATTATCTCGGGCGGCGCAGTGGCGGTAGCCGACGGGAAGATCTCCGCAGTGGGGAAGGCCGACGACATCAGAGCGCAGTACCCGGATGCACCCGAACGAGGGTCGGCTGACTCGTTGGTGGTGCCCGGATTTGTGAACGCCCATCAGCACCTCACCGCTGACCGGTTGGTGGCCTCGGCCATCCCCGACGACCTGCCCCCCGGCGCGGCCATCTTCGAGTGGATTGTGCCCGTCCACGAGCACGTCACCGGCGATGATGATGAGCTGTCCGCCACCCTGGGGCTGGTGGAGGCTGCGGCCAACGGGATCACCACCACCATCGACGCTGGCACGGTGGCCCACCCCAACAGGGTGGCCCAAGCCATGGACGCAGTGGGCGTGCGGGGCGCCGTCGCCCGCTGGGGTTCGGACGCCGACGGGTTGCCCCAGTCGGGCCCGGTAAACGAGGTGATCGACGCCCAGCGGGATCTCATAGAGAGATATCCCCCCGGCGGCCTAGTGGAGGCGTCGGTCACGCTGGTGGGCCACGACTTGATGTCCGACGACTTGGTGATGGCAGCCGCCGATCTGGCCCGCTCCTCCGGGCGGCGGCTGAGCTTCCACATCTCCCCCACCCCGAACGACGCTGCCAGCTATCTGGAGCGGACCGGGCACCGCCCGCTGGTACACCTCGACCGCTTGGGGGTGCTCGGCCCCAATGTGCTGGTGGGCCACGCCGTACACATCGACGACGCCGAAGTGGAAACCCTGGTACGCACCGGCACCGCAGTGGCCTCCTGCCCGTGGGCCTACCTTCGGTTGGGTCAAGGGCTCACCGAGCACTTCGCCCACTTGGAGTTGTTGCGGCGGGGCGGGCGATTGGCGCTGGGTTGTGATACCGAGAACGCTGGCGATGCCATTGACGGGCTGCGGGCCGCCGCCCTGTTCGCCGGTTTGGCCAAAGACACCGCTGCCGACCCCACCGAGTTCGGCGCCCACCACGCCTTCGAGCTGCTGACGATCACCGGAGCCGAGGCGGTGGGAATGGCCGACCAAATCGGCTCCCTGGAGACGGGCAAAGCCGCCGACATCGTGGTGATCGACCGTTCCGGCATCCAGTGGCAACCGCCCAGCCCCGACCCGATTTTGCAACTGGTGTGGGCGGGCGGAGGCCGCTCGGTCACCGATGTACTGGTGGACGGTCGCCTCGTGATTGCCGACGGGCAGTGCACCACAGTGGACACCGGATCGCTGCGCATCGAGGCCCGCCAGGCTGCCCGATCCCTCATCGAGCGCTCGGGCATCCGCCCCCGTTCCCGCTGGCCGATGCGATAGCCAACAACATCAAGTAGAAATAGAAGCGATGACCTACCCAAACACACTCATCTTCGTTGACTTCCCCTCCGATGACCCCGAGGCGTCAGCCGCCTTCTACCACGAGGTGTTCGGCTGGGAGGTGGAGCCCCGCCCCGCCGGCGTGTTCCACCGGATCGTGCCCGGACAGAACTTCCAGTTGGACGACGGCTCGCAGAGCGAAATCGGCAACTTGCACATGGGGATCCACAACGCGGCCAACGCCCGCCCCCATCCCGACCCCGCCGGAGTCGATCCCCGCGGCCTGTCGCAAGATGGGCGCACCGTGCGGATCTGGATCCTGGTGAGCGATGACGACTCCTCCGACGCCATCATGGACCGGGCCATAGCCCGGGGGGCCACAGAGCTGTGGCGCGACCACTATTGGGCCGAGTTCAACGGGTTCAACGCCGCCTTCAAAGACCCGTGGGGCAACACGCTCATCCTGTGGACCAAGGCCGGCGACGACCCCCAGATCCCCGACGGCTGGACCGACGAGTAAAGCTGCCGTGGCCGATCACGACCCCGTCTACGACGTCCACCCCCCGGACCCCCGCTGGACCCACATCGCCCTGCGGGTAGCCGACATGGATGCCACCATCGACTGGTACACCACCCACACCCCGATGCGGCTGCTCGACCGGCGGGAAGACCACATGGGCCACGGGGCCTGGCTGGGCCACGGCGACTCCGCCGACTCGCCGTTCATCCTGGTGCTGGCCCAGTTCTTCCCCGAGACCGATCCGTTCAAAGACTCGCCCATGGCCAAGCTGGCCCCCTTCGCCCATCTGGGCATAGAGCTGACCAGCCGTGAGGCGGTGGAGGAAACCGCAGCCAGGGGCAGTGCCGAAGGGTGTCTGGCCATGCCCCCCACCGACATGCCGCCCCCCATCGGCTACATCTGCATGCTGACCGACCCCGACGGGAATATGGTTGAGTTCTCCTACGACCAGGGCGTTTACGCCCTCGCCCGCCAACTCGCCCAGCAGCAGAGCTGAAGCACCTGCCTTTTCGTTCCCAGTGAGCAATCCCACCAGCCTGACCATCATCTTCAGAGGCCAGCGCCGAACGATGGACTACGTCGAAGGCGATACGGTGCTCGAATCTGCCCGGCGGGCCGGGCTCAACCCGCCGTTCTCCTGTGAGGCCGGCAACTGCGCCACCTGTATGGCCTTTCTCCAGGAGGGCAGCGTCACCATGCGGGCCAACGAGGCCTTGGAGCCCGACGAGGTGGAGGAGGGATTCATCCTCACCTGCCAATCAGTCCCCGACTGTGACGCCATCGTGGACTACGACAGCCTGTAATCCTCACTGTGATGGATCCCGAGACTTTTCGCCGCGACTTGGGAGCTTGGCTCGACGACAACGCCAACGATCTCACTCCGCCGTATGAAGGCATCGGTTCGATGGACGCCCACATGGCGCACTACTCCCATGTGAAGCGAGCCCTCTTCGACAGCGGATTCGGCCGCTACGGATGGCCGGAATCGGTGGGCGGACTCGGCGGCTCGCCGTTGCTGCGGGCCATCATCGGCGAGGAGATCAACTTCCGCGACCTCGCCGACCCCAACGCCTGGACAATGATCGAGGTGCTGGCCCCCACGGTGATCGACTTCGCCCCGCCCGAGCTCTCCGCCCGTCTCGTGCCGCCCTTCCTGCGGGGCGATGAGATGTGGTGCCAGGGGTTCTCCGAAACGGATGCGGGCAGCGATCTGGCCTCCCTCTCGTGCCG
Organism: bacterium; assembly: GCA_028820035.1. Taxonomy (GTDB): domain Bacteria; phylum Actinomycetota; class Acidimicrobiia; order Acidimicrobiales; family Bin134; genus Poriferisocius. Next base: position 4,022 of record JAPPKI010000198.1, read on the forward strand.
AGCGGCCGAAACCGACGGCGGTTGGGTGGTCAACGGCCAAAAGATCTGGACCAGCTTTATTGAGTACTCCCAGCGCTGCGTGCTCCTCGTCCGCACCGGCGAGCCGGAAAGCGCCCACCGGGGGATCACCGCCCTGTTGGTGGACATCGACTCACCGGGCATCGGCTATAGCCCGATCGAGACCATGCATGGTCGACGGGACTTCGCCGAGGTGCACTTCGACGACGTGTTCGTGCCCGCCGACCGGCTTCTCGGCGAGGTGAACGGGGGCTGGCAGGTGGCCATGGACATCCTCCCCTACGAGCGGTCCACCACGTTCTGGCACCGGGGCGCTCTTTTGCACCGGCGCTTCTCCGATCTAGCGGCCCAGGTATCGGCTGCCGGCAATCGCGGCGACGCAGCGGCCAAAGCCCTTGGCCAAGCGTTCCAGTGGATTGTCGCCTTCCGGAGCCGATCCCGCGACACCCAGCACCAGCTCGCCGCCGGCGAACAGCTCGGCGTGGAGACCTCGGTGGACAAGATTCTCATCACCTCCGCCGAGCAACAGCTATTCGAGACGGCCCGCGACCTGCTGCCCGGCGTGATGGAGTTCGACGACGGCCTCGCGGCTGCGTCGTGGCGCAATGACTACCTCTACTCCAAGGCCGCCACCATCTACGGAGGCACTGCCGAGATCCAACGCAATATCGTCGCCCGGCGTCTCTTGGATCTGGGGCCGGAATCATGAGCCAGTTCATCGACGCCGACGATCTGGCCTTGCTGGCCTCAAGCTTCGAGGCGGCTACGGCCGACGCCCCGGGACCCTCAGAGGCCGACCAGGCGCTGTACGACCTCGGGTGGGCTGAGCTTCTCGCCTCCGCCCCCGGCCAAGGGGCGGCCACCGCGTTCAACGCCCTCGGCGCCACCGGTTCGGCGGCCAGCTTGCTTGACGACGTGGTGGTCAATGCGCTCGGTGCCGAGGCCGCACTCCAGTCCTGCTGTGTATTCCCCGCCCCCCATAAGGCCGAGGCCCCCGGCCACCTTCGAGGCGAAACAGTGATGGTCGACGGACTGCTGTCAGCCCGAGCCGAGACGGCGGTCGCCGCAGTGCTGGGCATGGGGACCGAGAACGGCGTCGGCCTTTTCGCGGTCGATGCGGGGCTGCTCCACGGCCCAGCCGTCGATGGCATCGATCCCGGACGCGCCTATCGCCGGGTAGTCGTGGAGATCCCGGCTGAGGCTTTGGAACCGACCGCTGCTGAGGGCAGCTGGGAGTCGGCTGTTGCCGCCGCCCGAGTGGCGCTAGCCCACCAGCTTCTCGGCGGGGCCCGCTGGATGCTGGGCGAAGCCCGCCAGCATGCCATAGACCGAGCGCAGTTCGGCCGCCCGGTGGCGCAGTTCCAGGCCATCCGCCACAAGTTGGCCGAGTCGCTGGTGCAGATCGAAGGGGCGGCATCGGTGGCCGGGGCGTGCCTGCACGACCCCGACCCAATGCTGGCCGCGCTGGCCAAGTCGTTGGCCGGCCAGGCCGCGCGCACCACTGCGACCCACGCCCAGCAGGTGCTGGCCGGCATTGGATTCACCGCCGAGCACCGCTTCCACCTGTGGCTCAAACGAATGCTGGTGGTGGACACCCTGTTCGGGTCGGCCAGCTCGATCCCTGCCGAGATCGGCCACCAACTGCTGGCCAGTGGCCAGGCACCCCGTCTTATCCAGCTTTGACCACCAAGGAGGACCCATGGGCCGAGAGGACTACGCCAAGTACGCCACGAGCTGGTCGGCCCCCGACTACACCGTGGACGAGAACGGCAAGGTGGTGGGCGGCTATGAGCCCGAAGGGCCCAACAACTGGGGACGCTGGGGCGATAGCGACCAGATCGGCACCCAGAATCTGATCGGCCCCGAGCAGCGAGTTCGTGCCGCCTCACTAGTGCAGTCGGGCAAAGTGTTCTCGCTGGCCCTTCCTATTGACGCCAGCGGCCCCCGCTTCCATACCCGGCCGGCCCCGCTGCACTGGTTCATGATGGCCGGGTCCGACCAGGTGGTGGGCTCCCCCTACAGCGCCGCCGATCCCGACTTCCAGTGGAACGACGACATGTTCCAGATGCCCCTCCAGGGCTCCACCCAGTGGGACGGCTTCGCCCATGTGATCTACCGGGACACGATGTACAACGGCTATTGGGCTGGCAATGTCACCGCTTTCGGGGGCGCATCGGTGCTGGGCATCGAAAACCACCGGGAGAGCTTCGTGGGCCGGGCGGTGCTGTTGGACCTGCCCCGCTCCGAAGGCCGTGACCCGCTGGCCCCGGCCACGGTCATCGACTCGGCCATGCTGGATCGCTGTGTCGAACGCCAGGAAAGCTCAGTTGAAGCCGGGGACATCGCTTTGATTCGCACCGGACACCTCGCATTGTGGGACCCGGCGTTTACCCCCGAGCAGCAGATGGAGTATTTCAACGGGTCTCCGGGATTCGGAGTGGATGCCCTCAACTGGTGTGACCGCAACGACATCTCCGCGGTGGCGGCCGACACCATTGGCGTGGAGGTGCTGGTGCCCGAAGACCCCGAGGACCGCAAACATCCCGTCCACTGCGGGGCGCTGGTGGACCGGGGGCTCCCCCTGGGCGAGTTCTGGGTGCTGGACGAGCTGGCCGCCGACTGCGCCGCCGACGGCCGCTATGAATTCATGCTGGTTGCCCCGCCGCTCAATATCCCCGGCGCGGTCGGATCACCCCTCAATCCGATCGCCATCAAGTAGGCGCCAAACAGCCCCTTCGCACTTCACTCCCCCGGGAACCGCAGACCGATCTGGTCGCGGATCTGGTCGAGGGTGCCCATGATCGACAGTGTCTCGGCGTGGGAGATCACCGGGCTCTCCAGCTCACCGGCGGCCAAGCAGCGGTGGAACTCCTCCACCTGGAAGCGGAGGCCGTCGCCCTCCCACGAGCCGTCGATCTCTTCTCTTTCAAACCCCCGCACAACCGTCAGCGATCCGGGGCAGTGCATGAACGCGGGGATCTCAATTGTGCCCTCAGTTCCGGCGATGCGAGCGGTGCAGCCCAGGTTGGTGGCGATGGCCGCCTTCACCACCGCCAATTCGCCCCCGGCGTGGCCCAAGACGGCGGCTACTTGCTCATCCACCCTGGTCTGGCCGATGCAGCCCTGGGCCGCCACGCTGGTGGGGGTGCCCAGCACCAGCGAAGCGAACTGCACGGGATACACCCCCAGATCGAGAATCCCCCCGCCGCCTCGCTCGGGGTCGTAGAGCCGGTGGTCGGGGTCGAACGGCTGGTGGAAGCCGAAGTCGGCCTCCACCAATTGGGGCTCGCCGATGGCCTGCTCCTCCAGCAGATCGGCCAATACCCGATAGGCAGGGAGAAATCGGCTCCACATGGCCTCCATCAACAGCAGGCCCCGCTCCCGGGCGGCGTCGATCATCCGCTGGCTCTGGGCTTGGTTGAGCGCGAACGGCTTCTCGCACAGTACGGGCTTGCCCGCCTCCAAGAACATGAGCGTGTCCTGTTCATGACGGGACTGGGGTGTGGCCACATACACCGCGTCTACGTCAGGGTCGGCGGCCAGATCCTCGTAGCTGCCGTAAGACGCTGAGGCCTCATATTTGGCGGCGAAGTCCCTGGCCCGGTCGGCCGAGCGCGAGCCAATGGCGTAGATCTCGGCGTCATCCAGCAACTGAAGCCCGTTGGCAAACCCAACGGCGATACCTCCCGGCCCGGCAATTCCCCATCGAACGGTCATGGCCGGACGCTACCGCGACAAGGGCCGTTGAAAGGCATTCCCCTACATCTGCTCGGGCGTGCGGTGCTGCCAATACCTCTCACCGCGACAAGGGCCGTTGAAAGGCATTCCCCTACTCTGTGCCGACTGGAGGTACCGATGAGATCGTCGTTCAACGCGGGCTGGGCAGTACGACCCAAGCAAAACCCGTTCTCGGAGTTGACGGGTCCAAAGGGCACGCCCGAGCCGGTGATGCTGCCCCACGACGCGATGATCGGCACCGAACGGGATCCCTCCGCTTCCCACGACATCGCCTATTTTCCCGGCGGGGTGTGGGAGTACTCCAAGCGGTTTGAGGCTCCGGCCGAGTGGAGCGATCGCCGGGTCGCCCTTCAATTCGAGGGAGTGTACCGCGATGCCATGGTCTATGTGAACGACGACTTTGCCGCTTCCGAGCCCAATGGCTACTCCGAGTTCATCGTCGACCTCGACCCGTTCTTGCGCTACGGCGAAGAGAACACCATCAAAGTTGATTGCCGAGCTGGCGAGGATTCCCGGTGGTATTCCGGGGCGGGCATCTACCGGCCCGTACATCTGTGGGTGCAGAACCCGGTACACCTGGACATCGACGGCGTGTGGGTCACCACGCCGGAGATCGACGATCACGGCGCGGTGGTGGAGGTGGCCGCCGAAGTGCAGAACACCACCGCCCGCACGGTGACGGTGCGAATGGCCTGCGAACTACGCGACCCTGCTGGTGAGACGGTGGCCTCGGGCAACGTCCCGGTGACGCTGCGCCCCCACACCACGGTGATCGCCCGACAGCGGCTGGCGGTGGCCAACCCGGCCCGATGGAGTACCGACCAGCCCAACCTGTACTCCTGCACCACCGCACTGGCCCGAAGCGACGATGAAGCTGCCGAACTGGACCGCGATGTCACCGCCTTCGGCATCCGATCGCTCCAGCTCGACCCCGACCACGGGCTGCGGATCAACGGCGAGACGGTGAAGCTGCGGGGTGCCTGCGTTCACCACGACAACGGGCCCATCGGCGCCGCCACCATCAGCCGGGCCGAGGAGCGCCGGGTGGAACTGTTGAAGGCGGCCGGGTTCAACGCCCTGCGCAGCGCCCACAACCCGATGAGCCGGGCCATGCTCGATGCTTGCGACCGCCTCGGTGTGATCGTGATGGACGAGACCTGGGACATGTGGACCGAGAACAAGGTGAACCACGACTACGCCCTGCGGTTTGAAGACCGATGGCGAAACGATGTCGCCACCCTGGTGCGCAAAGACCGCAATCATCCCAGCGTGGTGCTCTACTCCACCGGCAACGAGATCCCCGATGTCGGCTCGCCCCTCGGTGCGGCCCGAGCCCGCGACATCGCCGAGCACGTCCGCTTTCTAGACCCCCACCGCTACGTCACCACCGGTGTCCAGCCGATGCTGGCCATTCGCGGGCTGATCGCCAGGATTCCCGAGATCCTCGGGTTTGTGGAATCACCGGACTCCTCCGATGGGGACGAGCCACCATCCACCGAAGAGGCCGAATCGCAAGGGGTGAACACCCAGATGGCCATGTGGGCCATGGTGAAGGACCAGGTCATGCGGGATCCGATCATCGCAGAGGGCATCGAGGAGGTATCGGCCTCGCTTGATGTGGTTGGTTACAACTACGTCTCCAACCGCTATCTCCTGGATCACGAGCTGTATCCCAACCGGGTGATCGTCGGCTCCGAGACCAATGTGACCGACCTGGGCCGAGACTGGCCGGTCATCAGCGCCCATCCCCATCTGATCGGGGACTTCACCTGGACCGGCTGGGACTACCTGGGCGAGGTGGGCATCGGCCGAGTCGGCTACGACGACGAAGACCCAGTGGATCGAGGCGTTCCCGGCGTGGTCGCACCATTTCCCTGGCTCGTCGCCCACACCGGCGACATCCACATCACTGGGGTTCGGCGTCCGGCCTCCTACTACCGGGAGATCGTCTTCGGTCTTCGCCGAGAGCCCTACATCGCGGTGCAGCGTCCGGAAAATGCCCACAAGCAGGTCGCCTACTCCGGCCCGTGGTCGTGGAGCGACTCCGTCGACAGCTGGTCGTGGGACGGATACGAGGAAACCACGGTGGCCGTCGAGGTGTACTCGGCCGACGACGAAGTCGAGCTGGTGCTCAATGGCAAGACCCTCGGCCGACAGCCCATCGACGAATTCCAAACCAAGTTCACGGTCGCCTACGAACCGGGCGAGTTGGTAGGCATCGCCTACAGCAACGGTGAAGAAACGGCCCGAACCGCGCTGAGAACCGCCTCCGGTCCGCTGCACCTTGAGGTTGAGGCCGAACGCACCGAACTCACCGATGGCGATACCGACTTGGCCTACGTCTCCGTATGCCTAACTGATGCCAACGGGGTCGTGAACCCGGTGGCGAACCGGCCGATAGAAGTGACCGTGGAGGGCCCCGGAGTGATTCAAGGCTTCGCCAGCGCCGACCACCAGTCCACCGAGCCTCTTGGATCGTCCACCTGCTCCACCTACGACGGTCAAGCCCTGGCCGTGATCCGCCCTACCGGCCCCGGAGCCTCGACCCCACTGCCTGCCGCCTCATCGTGAGCGAAGGCTGATCTTATGGACCAAGAGACGCTTCGCTGGCTGACCGATCCCGACTCGGGTTGCTGGGATGAGTTGGGCTACCAGCGGTTCCCCCTCGGTGAGCCGGACTTGGTCGACACCGTGCCGCCGGTTATCGGTTGGGACGAGGTGCAGGATCGCTACGACGCCGTGGTGGTCGGCAGCGGGGCGGGCGGCGGAGTGGCTGCCCATGTGCTAGCCGCGGCCGGATTTTCGGTGCTGGTAGTCGAGCGAGGCCGCCCCCTCAGGTCCACAGAAATCGGCTGGGACCCGGTTCGCAATCACCGAACCGCTGTCTTCGGGTTCGGCGAGGGCGTAACGCCGGTCGGGAATCCCCGGGCCGTCAAAGACAAAGACGGCGAGCAGGCTCTCGAGCCCCACGATTTCCGCTACCACAACAATGCCGTACTGCTGGGGGGCGGACCCCGGCTCTACGGCTGCCAAGGGTGGCGGTTTGCACCGGAAACGTTCCGCATGGCCAGCGAGTACGGCATCCCCGAGGGCTCGGCCTTGGTCGACTGGCCGATCACCTATGACGATCTCGAGCCCTACTACGACCTGGTGGAGTGGGAGGTGGGCGTGGCCGGAGCGCCCGGCCATGCTGGCGACGGTCCCCGATCCCGCGGTTATCCGCTTCCCCCGTTCCCGCCCGACCGAGGCGGCGAGATGCTGGCTGAGGCCGCGGCTCGCCTGGGCTGGGCCACCGCGCCCGTTCCCCTCCTGGTCAACTCTCGGCCCTACGGGGGTCGTCCCGTGTGCGCGGGTTGCAGCCAGTGCGTCGGCCACCCCTGCCCGGTGGACGCCAAGAACGGCGTCCACAACACCCTGCTTCCTCGAGCCACCGCGTCGGGTGCCCACATCCTGTGCGACACCCTGGCCGCCCAGGTTGACGATGGCCGAGGCGAGGTGGAACTGCGTTCCGAGCGGGGCCAGCGAACTGTGCGGGCCGACCGGATCGTACTGGCTGCCGGTGCGGTGGAGACCGCCCGGCTGCTGATGCTGAGCGGGCTGGGCAACGACTGGGTGGGCCGGTGCCTCCAGGGCCATACCTACGTGTTGGCCCACGGCCACGTTGACACCGACGAGCCGCTCAATGACGGCATCGGCCCCGGCCTGGCGATGGCCACTCGGGAGCACTGCCACAACAACGACGGCATCATCGGCGGCGGGATGATCGCCGACGAGTACGCCGTGTCGCCGGTGCAGCACTGGGTGATGGGCTCGTGGTTCCGACCCGAGCACCAGCAGGCGGCCGAGGCCGCTGGCGAAGTCGACGAGTACGGGCGGCCGACGGGCGCCTCGGCCCGGCAGGCCCTCCGAGACACCTACCGCCGCACCATCATGATCATGGGCCCGATCCAGGAAATCCCCACCCGCTCAGCCGGGCTGGACTTGTCGGCTGAAGTCCGGGACCGGTGGGGCCTGCCAGTAGCCCGCTTCTTCGGCGTGCAACACGAGGAGGACCTGCGCACCGCGGAGTTCTTGGGCGACCGGGCCAAAGAGTGGATCACCGCCACCGGGGCCCGCGATGTGACCGGCGGCTCTATGGGATTCCAAATCCTGTCCGGCGGCCAGCACCAAGCCGGCACAGCCCGCATGTCGGACACTCCCGCGGGCGGGGCCGTCGACCCCAGCGGCAAAGTGTGGGGCTGCGAGCGGACCTACGTGGCCGACTCCTCCCTGCACGTCACTAACGGCGGCGTCAACCCCGTGCTTTCCATAATGGCCAACTCCTGGCGAGTAGCCGACCTGCTCTCTCGATAACCCTGCTCGAGCACCTTGGGTGGAGTCGTCATGCTTGTAGAGTCGGAATATGGCCTGGGATTTTTCCACTGATCCGGAGTTTCAAGACCACCTCGACTGGCTGACGGAGCTCATGCACACCGAGATCGAGCCGCTGGACCACTACTTCCGAGGGCGGTCGCCGTTCGACAAGACCGACGAGGAGGTGCAGTCGCATCTGCGCCGCATCCAGCAGAAGGTCAAGGACCGGGGCCTGTGGGCCTGCCATCTGAAGCCGGAGATGGGGGGCATGGGGTTCGGCCAGGTGCAGCTGGCGCTGATGAACGAGATCCTGGGCCGGTCCACCTTCGGCCCCTCGGCATTCGGTAGCCAAGCCCCCGACTCGGGCAACGCCGAGATTTTGGCCCACTACGCCAACGACGAACAGAAGGAGAAGTACCTCAAACCGCTGCTGGCCGGGGAGATCTCCACCTGCTATTCCATGACCGAGCCCCAAGGCGGCTCCGACCCCAACCACTTCACCTGCACCGCCCACCGCGACGGCGATGAGTGGGTAATCAACGGGGAGAAGTGGTTCGCCTCCAACTACCCCAGGGCCGAGTTCCTCATCGTCATGCTCATCACCAACCCCGATGTGTCGGTGTATCGGGGGTCATCCATGATGCTGGTACCACATGACGCCCCCGGCTTGGAGCTAGTGCGCAACGTCGGGGTGGGCGGCGAGCGTCGGGGCCATGGTGGCCACAGCTATCTGCGGTTCAACGAGTGTCGGGTTCCGATCGAGAACCTCATGGGCGAAGAGGGCGCCGGGTTCAAGATCGCCCAGACCCGCTTGGGTGGGGGCCGGGTACACCATGCCATGCGGTCGGTGGGCACGGCCAAGAAGGCTTTCGACATGATGTGCGAGCGGGCTCTCAGCCGGGAGACCAAAGGATCGCTGTTGGCCGAGAAGCAGGCGGTGCAGCACATGATCGCCGACTCCTGGATCCAGATCGAGCAGTTCCGCTTGCAGGTGCTGCACGCCGCCTGGCAGATCGACCAGTCCGACACCTCCAAGGCCCGGCTCTACATCGCCGGGGTGAAGGTGGCCACCCCCCGGGTGCTCATGGATGTGGTGTTCCGCTCCATGCAGATCCACGGTTCGCTGGGCATGTCCAACGAAACCCCGCTTGCCAACATGTGGATGATGGCTCCCACTTTCGGAGTGGCCGACGGCCCCACCGAGGTCCACAAGGACACCATCGCCAAGCAGGTGCTCAAGGACTACCGCCCCTCCGAAGGACTGTTCCCCACCGAGCATCTGCCCGCCAAGATCGAATGGGCTACCCAAGTGATGGCCGAGCGCATCGAAGAGGAGCTGATGAACGCCTGAGCCCAGGCTGCTCGGCTAGATCCCAGTTGTGGGTTCATTTCCTTTAGCCGTATAGCTCTATACGGTTTATGAAAGTACCTGCGTACGCCCATTGTCCGAGGTGGCCGTGTCTCAACGCGTGGTGATCTGGACGGTGTTCCCAGGCCAGGCGGAGTGGGGCGATGCGACTCGGTCGCCGGGAACTACCTCGACAGCCTTGCCAGGGCTGCAGGCAACGGCGAGCTCACTGCATCCCCGGCGGACGACGAAGTCGCGGTATGCCACCTCCATGTGCAATGGGACCTCATAATCGTCGGCCCAACGCAACGGAGGCAGAAGTTCGAATACTGGAAGTCCCGAATCGTGGGGCGGGTCACGGGGGACGATTGAGTCCAGCAGAATGGACTCCGTAAGTTCTCCTAATTCAGCGACGACGTGGTCGTAAACGGCGAGATGCATGTACCAATCCCCGGAAACGACTCCAACATAGGTACCTTCTGCAAAGGACAGGTCCTGCATGATTCCGACATCAGAGTAGAAACCCGCGATGCCCACGACCGGACCCTCTCCATCGTCCAAGTCGATGACGATCGCCCCGTAGACCCCTTCGACGGTGTCATCGAGGGCGGGCTGGGACCGCACCAAATATTGAGCGCCATCAGGCAGCACCCCCGAAATTCCCGCATCTCCTGAGGTGGTGCTGGGGTCACCGCTGGCGCATCCGAACACAAGAAGGCAAATGCCTACAATCAGGGATGAAGCGGCTTTCTTGTCCCGTGCCCCCACTAGTCAAAAGGCTACCGGCACCCATCCTCGGTCGGTCTGGGTTCAGCGGAGGGGGGCGAGGTGGATGGGGAAGGCGTCGCGGATGCGGGCGTCGGCTTCGGGGGTGATCTGACCGGATTTGCGGTAGTCGAGCGGTAAGGTTGCGCAATCCCATGAGAACTTCTGCCAACCTAGATTTGATGAGGTCCTACATCCAGCCATGCCGACGCAAGAGGACCCTCTGCCAACAGCCATGCCGTCTTCCTTGCGAACCTCAATGCAGGCCCCATGTCGAAATGCGTCAGTATTTGACTCCGATAACTGGCCGCGCAAGGCTCACAACCTAATGCTGGAAGCACTAGCCATTAGCGCCCCAATCGCCGCCGCCATTCTTGGCTGGATAGTACGCTCTCGACTAGAAAGGTCCCGACGGGAAGCAGAAGCACTCCGTAGCCAGCGTACAGAGATCTACTTGAAATTACTCAAGCCTTACATCACTATCTTTGAATCCATAAAGCTAACTGAAAAGGCAAGGGACAAGGCATTGAAGGACGCCTTGGGCAGGGAATGGAGAGAAGCTCTATTTCACGTCAACATTGCCGGTTCCGATAAAGTAGTAAAAGCGTTAAACCGAATGATGCAAAAGCTCTATAATGAAAATCCCGGCACTGATACCATGAAGGACCTTGGGCACTTGTTATCGCTATCCGTAAGGATCTCGGCAACAGGCGGACACAATTGACGCCCATTGACATGCTTGCTTCCCAGATCACCGATGTCAGCGCGCTCTTGGAAGCTGACTAGCAAGGCTGTGTAGGTTGATATTTGGACCGCAGGCCCACGTCTGGCGGAATGAATGCACTGCCCTGTGAATAATCCAAATAGGAAGTCTATAAAGTGACCTTGAAAAGTACGTGCGAAGAAGCTACCGATCGTACAAACGGTAAGAGCTTCAATTTGCCTAGAACCGCATCAGCGATGAGTGAATTACCAGAGATGGAACCAATTCAAACAGGCTTAATTGAGTTGATGACGTTGTCAAACGATGCACTAGCAACTCATGTATTCCGAGGTTTGATCCGTCAAGCCTTCTTTATAGAACTCGTCAATGACGAAGTCACCACTACGCATTACACTGTACGTTGGGATCACCGTTTGCAACAAGATCCGCGATATGCAGACGATACAAAATGCTTAGATGTACTAGGTCACACCACCGATTTACTCCTCACGTACATCAAGCATCACGAGAGCAAGGAGCTTTTGGATAGCTTCAAGAGTCATCCCATGGTGTCCCACGAACTACCTCTTGACTATATCGACACAGATCTCAGTAGCATTCATCAACCCGACAATATCTGCGTCATACCAATCGAGATTGCTGCGCCTATCGCTATTTCGAGAAGGACTCTGCTAGCTAAAGAGAACCCACACAAAGCAGTATTTGATCAGCTCTACAAGAAACTGAAGGTAAAGAGTTATCTGACAGACAGAGCATTAACTGGGACCGACAAAACTAACAGGGAAAAACGTTGGGAAACACATCCAGACAACATACAGTTTGCGACAAGAGGCAATTGTATGACAGTGGAGCTGGCACTGGTTAGACAACTTGTCCATTTCAAAAATTTTCCCCATGAGTTCAAGGATCAATTGATTGAAGAAAGAGTCGTCGATTCAGAAGAGCGCTATACCACTTGTCCAATAACTGGCTCTACGCGACGAAGCTGGGTCGTCGGGTTCGGATTTTTGTGACGGGTT
>JAPPKI010000392.1:0-2053 GCA_028820035.1 bacterium
CTCGTATGCCTTGACTTTGGCTCTGCCGTCCGCGCGCACAGCCAGATAAATGAGCAGCTCGATCTGGTCGAACACGGTCGGCTGGTCGCAAGAATCACTAATCGCAACACCCACAGCAAACGTCGTCACAACACCAACGACGGCATTACCAGTGATGCTGGTAGCAACAACGCCAGCGGCAAAGGCGGCTGTTGTGCCGACCAAGGGAGCGCACAGGACCACTTGCAGCGTGTCGCCGACGACCTTGTAGGCATGTAAAGTTGCGTTCACGGTTGCATCCACGGCATCTAGAGCCGAGTCGATTACGCCCCTCCAGTTGGTGATTAGGTTTCCGGCTTCATCGACTGCGTGCTCCACGCCAGCGATGACAACCTTTCCAGCCTTTGTAACCCCATACTCCACATTGTTGATGACAATTTTTCCGGCATACTCCACATTGTTGATGACAATTTTTCCGACAGTGACTGCGTGTTCGACGCCGCGAATAATGATCTTTTTGAGGTTTGTAATTGTGCCGGTATCTTCTACGGCTTTATAGCAATTATGGGTGGCGTCTAGTTTTTCCCATTTGCCGGGGTTGGAGCTGGCAAGCCCGCCGTTTTTGACGTACTCGTTTAGCTGTTCGTGAGTCATCAATTCGGGGGTTTCGGAGGTGTAGACGAAGTAAATCAGCGGCAGCGGCGGTGTTTGACTGTGGCTTGTCGGGCAGTCGTGGGCTACGTGGTAGTCGTAGGTGGGCAAGACTGTGTGCGCCGTTTTGATGATGCAGCGGTTGGTGACTGTGGGCTGCTCGTTGTCGGAGCATGAATAGGTTGGTTTCGTTTTGATGATGCAGCGGTTGGTGACTGTGGGCTGCTGGTTGTCGGAGCATGAATAGGTTGGTTTCGTTTTGGTTATGCAATCCGAACCCACTTTCTCCTGAGTCGCTGGGCACCTATAGGTGGGTGCTTCCCGCAAGGTTTTGACGCAATTCGACCCCACCTTCGTCTGATCTACCGAGCATGAATAGGTGACAGGGCCGATCACCTCGGTGCCCACGCATTTGTTGGGACTTCTGAAGGTCTTTAGGCCGGTGCAGTAGGGGGTGGCGGTGGTGTACCTATAGCAAAATGAGCCGTTGTTGCTGTAGCCAGACGGGCAAAAGGGGTTCGTGATTGTGCGGGTTGTCGGGTTGTAGCAGATCGAATAGACGTAGTTGGTCCCAGCCGGGCACTTGTGGTTTGCGGTGCTGTAGCAGACAGGGATGCCGTAGGCCCGGTTGTCAGCCTGCCAGAGCCGCAGCGGTACGACGCGTTGGTCACCACCGTGTCAACGCAATTGGTGCCCAAGCGGGTGCCCTTCGAGCACTCCGGCGTGGCCGGTGTCGTCACGGTGCGCAAACACACGTCAGCGCCCACGCCTGGCTTCACCAGCCTGTACAAGCTGGGGCAGACCGCCCTGGCCGACCCGTGAACGGTGACGCACCACCCCTCGGCATTAGGCATGCAACTCGGCGGTATCGGTGTCGTCACGGTGCGCAAACACACGTCAGCGCCCACGCCTGGCTTCACCAGCCTGTACAAGCTGGGGCAGACCGCCCTGGCCGACCCGTGAACGGTGACGCACCACCCCTCGGCATTAGGCGTGCAACTCGGCGTCGCCGCTTTGGTCGTGATGCACCAACCGTCGGCATTGGGCGTGCAACTCGGCGTCGCCGGAATAGTGCTGGTCGTCGTCTTGGTGCATTCGGTCTTGTCGGCGCTCAGCGTGTACCCGTCAGAGCAAAGCGGCCCGGCCTCCGGCTCGTGAGCCTGAGCGGCGGGTAAAGCAACAGCGCTGCACAACACAGCAAGAGCCGCGACAACAACGACGGGCATTCTGGTCCTCCGCCACAACCCTGGTGCGGTTGGCGGGCAACCACTTCTCGACAGTCGCCCTTTTGGCCTGCCGAGATCCGCAACGAATCCGGACAGGGACCTGCTGACATCCACAAAACAGCGCTTCATGGCGCACCGGAATACCTTTGAGTCGAACATAGGTAACATCCGCAACCCAGACCTGATTCCGCCGACAA
>JAPPKI010000392.1:2063-15352 GCA_028820035.1 bacterium
CCGTGAGCTGCTCACTCCAAAAAATCTCGCCTTCTGCCCTCTCGGCAATCCCCCTTCCCCCACCAATCCGTATACGCCCCTTCATACCAACTAACTTCGAAGAGCTTCTGGGCGGTCAGACTCCGCCTGACCGCCCAGAAGTCAAATCGAATGGTCAATTCCACCGCTATCGATATTTGAGGAGCCGGAGGGCAAGACTCGGCGGCGACGCAAGCCGAACCGCTTCGGAGACAGAACCCGCCGCACACCGAGGGGTGGTAACAACAAGGAACTAACCTCAACCACATGCACGACCTCGTTATCCGCGCCGGAACAGTCGTAGATGGCACCGGCCAACCCAGCTACACCGCTGACATCGCCGTCAACAACGACACCATCACCGAGATCGGCAACAACCTCGGCCCAGCCCGCCAAGAGCTCGACGCCGACGGCCTACTGGTCACCCCCGGTTTCGTCGATATCCATACGCACTACGACGGTCAGGTATCCTGGGATCCCGACATCACCCCATCCGTGTGGCACGGAGTGACCACGGTGGTGATGGGCAACTGCGGCGTGGGCTTCGCCCCGGTGCGCCCCGGCACCGAAGACTGGCTCATCGGACTCATGGAGGGCGTGGAGGACATCCCCGGCGCGGCCCTCGCCGAGGGCATCGAATGGGAGTGGGAGAGCTTCCCCGAGTACCTCGACGCCGTTGACCGCAAGCCCCGCAGCATCGACGTGGCCGCCCAGGTGCCTCATGGCGCGCTCCGGGCCTACGTTATGGGAGAGCGAGGTGCCGACCACAGCAACCACCCCACCGACGACGAAGTCACCGAGATGGCCCGGTTGGCCGCCGAAGGCGTGGCCGCCGGCGCGGTGGGCTTCACCACCAGCCGCACCATCAATCACAAGACCAAGTCCGGCGAGCACACCCCGAGCCTTACCGCCGGTGCTCCCGAGCTGTGGGCCATCGCCGAGGCAGTGGGCCAAACCGGCAAGGGAGTATTCGAGATGGTGGGCGACTGGATGGACTTGGATGCCGAGTTCGAACTGGTGGCTGAGATGGCCCGGCGCAGCGGTCGACCGCTGTCCATGACCATTGCCGTCCCCGACACCCGGCCCGATCTAGCCCACCAGCTTCTCGATCGCATCACGCAGGCCAACGAGGCTGGCATCCCGCTGAGAGCGCAGGTGGCCAGCCGTCCGGTGGGCGTGCTTGTGGGCTTGCAGTCCACGTACCACGCGTTGCTGTCCTGCCCCGGTTACCACCAGTTCGCCGCCCTCGACCTGTCGGAGAGAGTGGCTCGCTTGCGCGAGCCAGACGTGAGGTCTCGTCTGGTGGCCGAATTGGCCGCCCAACCCCTCCATACCTTCAATCGTCTCGACAAGCTCTTCCCGTTGGGCGAAACGCCCGACTACGAGCCTTCGCCCGACGTCAGCGTGGCTGCCGATGCAGCCCGACGCGGCGTGGATCCTCACGAGGCGCTCTACGACGCGCTGTTGGCTCGCGACGGCACCGAGCTGCTGTACGTCCCCGTGATGAACTACGCCGACGGCGACTTCGAGCTCACCAGGGAGATGCTGTCCCACCCGCTCAGCGTCCCGGGTTTGGGCGACGCCGGCGCCCACGTCGGGTTCCTGTGCGACGGAAGCATGCCCAGCTTCCTGCTCTCCCATTGGGGGAAAGACCGGACGCGGGGCGACACGTTGCCAGTGGAGCAGCTCATCAAGTGGCAGTGCGCCGACACGGCGGCATTGGTGGGGTTCAACGACCGGGGCACGCTGGCGGCTGGCCATAAGGCCGATATCAACCTCATCGACTTCGAGCGGCTTAGCCTGCAAGCCCCTGAAATGGTTTTCGACCTGCCTGCGGGTGGGAGGCGGCTGGTTCAAAAAGCCAGCGGCTTTGTCTCCACTCTAGTTGCCGGCCAAGTTGTACAGACCGACGGCGAATTGACCGGCACTCGGCCTGGCCATCTGGTCCGGAGTTGAACACCCCTCAAAGAGCATAAAACTCCCATTTTTGTTGGAAATGACTGCTTCCGTCCGATAGTTGCACTTCCAACTATCGGACTTCCTTGATAGACTCCTCCAATGGTCGAGACCATGTCGGGAATTCCCCTCGACCCCACTTACGGCGACGGGTTGCAGCCGGGCGACTACCCCTACACCCGTGGGCTGTACCCCACCGGCTACCGCAGCAAGTTGTGGACGATGCGGATGTTTGCCGGGTTCGGAACCGCCACCGATACCAACGCCCGATTTCACGCCCTGCTCCGGGCCGGGGGAACCGGGCTGTCCACCGCCTTCGACATGCCCACTCTCATGGGCCGCGACTCCGACCACGAGTGGTCGGTGGGCGAAGTCGGACGCGCCGGGGTGGCTGTCGACACTTTGGCCGACATGGAGGACCTGTTCGCGGGCATCGATTTGGACAAAGTGACCACCTCGATGACCATCAACGGGCCAGCCGCCATCTGTATGGCCATGTACATCGCGGTGGCCGAGAAGAACGGTGTCGGCCGGGTCCATCTCGGCGGAACAATCCAGAACGACATCTTGAAGGAGTACCAGGCGCAGAAGGAGTACATCTTTCCGCCCCGGCCATCGGTCCGCCTGGTAACAGATTTGATCCGCTTCACCACTGCGGAGATGCCCCGCTGGCACCCGGTCTCCATTTCCGGCTACCACATTCGCGAGGCTGGCTCGACCGCCGCCCAAGAGCTGGCTTTCACGCTGGCCAACGGATTCGCCTATGTCGAGGCCGCCATCGCCGCTGGTCTCAAAGTGGACGACTTCGCCCCCCGGCTCTCGTTCTTCTTCAACGCCCACAGCGACTTCTTTGAAGAGATCGGCAAGTTCCGGGCCGCCCGTCGCATTTGGGCCACCTGGATGAAGGACCGCTACGGTGCCACCAACCCAAAGTCGCAGATGTGTCGTTTCCACACCCAGACCGCGGGCGTCTCCCTCACTGCTCAGCAGCCCGAGAACAACATCGCCCGTGTGGCCGTCCAAGCGCTGTCGGCGGTGCTCGGAGGCACGCAGAGCCTGCACACCGACTCCTACGACGAAGCCCTGGCCCTCCCCACCGAGAAGGCTGCTCGCATCGCCCTTCGCACCCAGCAGATCGTGGCCCACGAGACCGGCGCCGCTTCGGTGGTCGACCCGCTGGGCGGCTCCCATTTCGTGGAGTGGATGACCGACGAGATGGAGCGTCAAGCCAACGAGATTTTCGACCACATAGATCAAATCGGTCGCGGCTCCATGCTGGAGGGGGTGTACGCCGGCATCGACGACGGCTACTTCGTCGGGGAGATCGCCGACGCCGCTTACCGTTTCGAACGCGAGGTGAACGCTGGTCGGCGGATCATCGTCGGAGTCAACGAATTCACCGAGAATGACGACGACGAAGCCAATCTTCTGTCCATTGGACACGCCACCGAAGAGATACAGATCAAGCGTCTCGATCAGATTCGCGGCGATCGCAACGATGACGCAGTCCGAGCTTCTCTAGCCGCGCTGGTTGAAGCCGCCGGTCAGCCCGACATCAACCTCATGCCGTCCATCATCGACGCGGTGCAGACCTATGCCACCGAGGGCGAGATCGTTGCGGCACTGGAGTCGGTGTTCGGCACCTACGTCGAGACCGCGATGGTGTGATCCGATGAGCGAGACACCCGGCATTTCGCCGCTGTCTGCGGACGACCAAGAGCCGCTGCGGGTGGTGCTGGCCAAGCTGGGCTTCGACGGCCATGACCGCGGCCTGAAGGTGGTAGCCCGAACCCTGCGTGACGCGGGCATGGAAGTGATCTACCTGGGACTGCGTCAGACCACCGACAGCATTGTCGCGGCCTGTGAGCAGGAGGACGCCGACGTGATCGGGCTGTCGATGCACAACGCCGGCCACCTCACTTTGGCCCCCCGCATGGTGCAGGCCGTTGAGGAAGCTGGTTTGGGCGTGCCGGTGGTGATCGGCGGCATTGTGCCTGCCGAAGACGTGACCGTTCTGATCGAGGCCGGCGTGGCCGCGGTGCTTGGGCCCGGGGCATCAACCGAGGAAGTTGTGGCCGCGGTGCGCGCTGCCGTGGCCCGCCAGTCTCCAGTCCGGTGACCTCTCAGCCCGCGGATCCCTTCTTGGGTGTCAACCCGTGAGCGCCCCCTCGCTCGACGAGTTGTTCGAATCGGCCCGGACCGGAAACCGGCGGGCGTTGGGCAGACTGCTCACCATGGTGGAACGCCAAGACGACAACGCCGTCATGGTGTCCGAACGGGCCCACCGCGATGCCGGACAGGCACGGGTGATCGGGGTGACCGGCGCCCCGGGCAGCGGCAAGTCCACCATTACCGGTCGACTGGCCGCTGTCTCCGGTGCAGCCCGGCCCGCCATATTGGCCATCGATCCCAGCTCTCCTCTGACCGGAGGGGCCATATTGGGCGACCGCATCCGCATGGACAACAACGTCAGCAGCAGTACTTTCATCCGGTCTATGGCCACGCGGGGCCACGCCGGTGGGTTGGCGGTGGCCGTGCCCGACGCTGTCCGGGTGCTCGACGCCGCGGGCTGCGACCCGATCATCGTGGAGACCGTAGGCGTTGGCCAGGTGGAGGTGACCGTCGCCGCCGCCGCTGATACCACCGTGGTGGTGGTGACCCCCGGCTGGGGCGACGCGGTGCAGGCCAACAAGGCAGGGTTGTTGGAGGTGGCCGACATCTTCGTCGTGAACAAGGCCGACCGGCCCGACGCCCGCGGTGCCCGCCGAGACTTGGAATTGATGCTCGATCTAGGACACCGGGGAGACTGGCGAGCCCCCATTGTCTTGACCACTGCCACCGAGGGGGAGGGCATCGACGACTTGTGGTCGGAGATCGAGCGCCACACCTCATATCTTCACCACTCCGGCGAACTGATCCGCCGCCGCTGCCGACGCCGTCGCAGCGAAGTGGCCGACAGGATCGAGCTCGGCTTGCGCGACCGGGCTCTCCGCATCATCGACGACCAGTCCGGTGAATCGGCAATGGTCCGCGTCGAGCGCCACGAGCTCTCCCCTGCCGCGGCTGCCGAGCAGCTGCTGGCGACTCTGATCCCCGACAACCCTCCAAAAGAGTGACATGAGCACCTACTCCCCCCCCTTGGAAGACATCGCCTTTGCTCTGCGCCAAATTGCCGGTTTGGACGACTTGGCCCAGCTGCCCGCATGGAGCGATGTCGGACTCGACCACACCGAAGACCTCCTGGCTGAGGCCGGGCGACTGGCCGCCGAAGTCATGGCCCCCCTCAATCGAATCGGCGATGAAGTAGGCAGCGTGCTCGACGCCAACGGCAACGTCATCACCCCCGAGGGATTTCGGCAGGCCTACCAGCAGTACATCCAGAGCGGCTGGACCGCGGTGTCGGCCCATCCCGAACACGGAGGGGCCGGATTTCCGCTGGTGGTCGACGTGGCCATCCAGGAGATGTTCACATCAGCCAACATGGCGTTCTCGCTTTGCCCGATGTTGAGCCAGAGCGCCATCGGCGCCCTCAGCACCCACGGCAGTCCCGAGCAGAAGCACCTCTGGTTGCCCCCGCTCACCAGCGGCGCCTGGACCGGAACCATGCTATTGACCGAGCCCCAAGCGGGCTCAGACGTTGGCGCACTCACAACTCGAGCCGAACCCCAAGGAGATAGGAGCTATCGCCTGTGGGGCCAGAAGATCTTCATCACGTGGGGCGACCACGACATGGCCGACAACATCGTCCACATTGTGCTGGCTCGCACTCCCGACGCACCGATGGGCACCCGGGGAATCTCCTTGTTCATCGTGCCCAAGTATTTGGTGGAAGCCGACGGCACGCTGACCCAGCGAAACGACATCCGGTGCATCGGGCTTGAGCACAAGGTGGGCATACACGCCAGTCCCACCTGTGTGATGGAGCTCGACGGAGCAGTCGGAGAGCTGGTGGGAGAAGAGGGCGAGGGCATGCGCCTTATGTTCACCATGATGAACAAGGCCCGCCTCTTGGTGGGGCTCGAAGGCCTGGCGGTGGCCGAGCGGGCCTACCAGCAAGCGGCGGTCTTCGCCGCCGACCGGCGCCAGGGTAGACGCGCCGACACCGAGCCCGGTGACCAGGCACCGATAATCCAACACCCCGACGTGCGCCGCATGCTTCTCGACATGCGAGCCCGTACGGAGGCCATGAGGGGTTTGCTGCTTCTCAACGCGGCCGCGGCCGATCGCGCCGCCAGCCATCCCGATCCGGACCACCGCCTACAGGCCCAGCAGCGGGCTGAACTGCTGACGCCGGTGTCGAAGGCCTGGTGTACCGACCAAGGCGTCGAGGTGGCTTCGCTGGGCATCCAGGTACACGGCGGCATGGGATTCATCGAGGAAACAGGGGCCGCCCAGCATTGGCGGGACAGCCGCATCGCCCCCATCTATGAGGGCACCAATGGCATCCAGGCCATCGACCTGGTCGGACGCAAGCTTCCCATGGCCGATGGCGCTCCGCTGGCGTCGCTACTAGAAGACATGACCGGTTTGGACAAGAATTTGGACCAGGCGGTCGCCGCGGTGGCCGATGCCGCCCGTTGGCTGGGCGAGCACCCCGGCGACGACGCTTTGGCCGGAGCCACCCCGTTCCTCGAGATGCTCGGTCTCACCGTTGGCGGTTGGGTCATGGCTCAGACGTGGGACACGTCCCGACTACTCGAATCGGCCGAACCGGAGCGGGCTGACTTCTGGAGGGCAAAGCAGACATCCAGCCGCTTCTACCTCGATCAGATCCTCCCGATAGCCCCTGCCCTGCTTTCCGCAGTCACTTCTGGAGCAGCCGCCCTGGACTAGCCGCCCTGGGAAAGCCGCTCTACTAGCCGCCCTGGACTAGCCGCTCTACTAGCCGCCCTGGGCTAGCCGCCTTGGGCAAGCCGCTCTACTAGCCGCCCAAGCGCTCGCGGGCCGAGGCGCTGCGGGCCAGCAGATGAGACGGCACCGTAGCGCCGTTTACCACCACGTCCTCGCTTGCCCCGTCGTCTCCGGCCCCCGCCGGCAGCTCCTCAACGTCGCCGTTCGATCCATCAGCCAACTCCCCCGCCTCGGCCGCCGCCTCAGCAGCAGCCTCCGCGGCGGCCCGATTGACCAGGAAGTCCTCCCACTCAGCCTCCTTGACCAGTTTGTCCCGGTGGATCGAACCCCGCTCGGCCCCGCTATCGAATCGCACCCAATAGCGCAGCCAGCGCATGCCGGTATGCATCATCACCTCGCCGGGAGTTCCCTCGGAAACCCCGGCCAAGTCTTCGGCAAGGACAACTCGCTCTCGCCGTTCCAAGACGTCGGATCTCCCGGCCATTCCCTCAGGGTATCTGTGACTTGCAGACCCGGAGAAACCGCCGCAGAACCCTCGAATTCATTGACCACAATCACCACATCAGTCACACTGAACTCATCAAGGGGTGCTTGGATTAATGTTGCAATTTGGTTACGTTTATAGCCATCGCCCCCGCTTCTGCGGATTTCGATAGCTCTTCATGCGTAATTTCATTCGGATCCTCGTCCTTCTGGCAGTCATAGCGCCGTTGGCATTCAGCGCACCCAGCGCAGCCCAAGACTCCTTTTTCGAAGAGCGCCAGCAGCAGATCGAAGAAAAAAAGCGAGAGATCGAAGAACGACGCCGTGAGCAGCTCACACTTCAGCGCGCCGCCCTGTTTGCCATCAAAGAACTCGATGTAGCCAACGCCCAGATTGAAGAGGTGGATCTGCATCTCAAGCAGGTCAATTCGTGGATCGCCGCAGCCCAAGCCCGCTTGGGCGCGGTGGAGCTCTCCCACACCGCAGCCCAAGAGCGGGTCGTCGATGCCCAAGAGCGAGCCGCCAAAGTCGGGCTTGAGATCACTGCAATCCGAGAGCAACTACAAGACCAAGTGGTCCAGATCTATCTCGACTTCGTATACGAGCCCAATTTCCTCCTCGAAGACGGCGACCCCAACCGAAACGCCCGTCGCCAGTTCTACATAGAGGAGCTGGGGGCTGACGCCCAAGTGCTCATTGACCGGCTGCGTCGGGCATTCGACGACCAGGAAGCATCGGTGCGGCAAGCCGAGCAGGCCCAAGCCGACATCGAGCAGGCCCAAGTCGACATCGAAGAGGCATTGACCGAGCTGGCCGAGCTCAGGGAGGCCCAAGAACTACTCCAAGAGGAGTGGAACCGAAAGCGGGAACTACTCCAAGCGAGAATCGCAGTCGAAGCCCAAGAACAAGCCGACATCGAGGGCGAAATATCTGGACTCGAGCGGAACATCGAGGAAATCGAAGACGAGATCGAGCGTGAGCGAGAGCGAATCCGCCTGGAAGAAGAACGGCGGAAGCGGGAGGCAGAGCTGGCCCGCTTAGCCGAGTTGGAACGTCAACGCCAGGAAGACTTAGCCCGCCTGGCCGAACAGGAACGGGCTGGCCAATTCGACAACATCGAAATCCCCGCTCCCCCCACATTCTTCAGGCCGGTAACCGGAGAAGTGGTATCCGGGTTCGGCAATCGGGTCCATCCCATCTTCGGCACCGTTCGCTTCCACGCCGGACTCGACTTTGCCAACAACATGGGCGACCCAATCCTTGCTGCTGCCTCCGGCACCGTCACCCAAACAAGATGGAGAGAAGGCTACGGGAACACCATCGTCATCGACCACGGGGGTGGGTGGACGACCCTGTATGCCCATCTCTCGGGTTACAACGTGTCCAAAGGAGAAGTAGTGGATATCGGAGAGCAGATCGGCCTTATCGGGAGCACCGGGTGGTCCACCGGCCCCCATCTCCATTTCGAGGTCCGCTACCGAGGGTCGCCCCGCGATCCCGCCAAATACCTCAGCCTCTGATCACATCGGGATCAGTGCGTTTGGCGGCCGGGGCGCCGACGAGCATTGATGATCGCCCACGGCAAGCCTCAGCTCGGTTGTCTTTGACCCGGCCTCACGGCAAGACTGAGCCAATGGAGGCCTTGGTCTTTGAGCGCAAGCCCGCTCGCTATGTGGCCGCCGCGGTGGCTTCACGGGTGGTCCCCGGTGCGGGTGGCGGGGTAGGCCCACTCCGCTTGCGCGACATCGACCCGCCTGAACTACCTGGACCGGAATGGCGCGCCATTCGACCTCGGCTGACCGGCATCTGCGGATCCGACCTGGCCACCGTGGAGGGCCGGTCCTCCCGCTATTTCGAACCGCTGGTGTCGTTCCCGTTCGTCCCCGGTCACGAAGTGGTGGGCATCGATGAGGATGGGCGTCGATTGGCACTCGAACCGGTTCTGGGTCCAGAGGCCCGAGGCGAACCGCCCCCCTTCCCCGGCGCCGCCCCCGGCGACGGAGACGACTACGGCTATCTCCTCGGAGGCACCATCAAAGATGGGATCCAGATTGGTTTTTGCTCCAGCACGGGTGGCGGATGGGGAGAGATGCTGGTCGCGCACCAGAGCCAACTCCATTCAGTGCCAGATCACTTCAGCGACGAGGCTGCCGTCATGCTGGAGCCCGCGGCCGGTGGAGTCCACGCCGCCGTGAAGGCCCAAGTGGAGTCCGGGGCCTCGGTGGCCGTACTGGGAGCAGGCACCATGGGATTGTGCTCCCTGGCCGCATTGCGGTCGCTCACCTCCGCCGGAACCATCATCGTTACCGCCAAATACCCCCATCAGCGGGACCTGGCCGACGCTCTGGGCGCCGACATCATTGTCAACCCCGATGAAGTTCGACGCGCCGTGCGGAGGTTTAGCGGCTGTCGGATGTTGGGCAACTACCTATCGGGCGGGGTGGATATCACCATAGACGCGGTAGGCAGTCCAGCATCGGTAGCCGATGCGATCGCCATCACCAGGCCTAGGGGCCGAGTGGTGTTGTTGGGCATGCCTGAATCAGCTCGAATCAACCTGACCGGACTATGGCATCGTGAGACCGAAATGGTCGGCGCCTACACCTATGGAACCGAGAACCTTCCGGATGGACAAACTGCCACCAGCTTCGCGATGGCATTCGATTTGGTGGCTTCAGCCAACCTGGAGCGTTTGGTCTCGGCCCGCTATCCCCTGGACCGCTTTCGGGAGGCCGTCGCCCACGCTGCTGAGGCCGGCGCTCGAGGCGCGATCAAGGTTGTGTTCGAACAGAACGCCTGATCACTATGAGCCCAGCGGGGCCAGTCCGAAGTCGGCACCGATATCGCTGATCTCCTCCACCAGGGCAACCGGCAAGGGAATGCCTCCGGCCAGCCGCTCCGCCCGGTTCTCGTGCTCGATTTCGCCGGGCACATAGATCCGGTCCACCCCTTCGGCCCGCTCGGTGTTGTGAACGTCTCGAATGAGCTGGTCCATCTGCTCTCGAAACCGGTCCAATCCGCAGAACCGCTCCAGATCCAAGGTCAGAAACATCCAGCCCTTGGCCAGCCGGCGATTTCCCACCAATTCGCACTCCGTCTGCTCGGTGTGACCGAAGCTGCTGCCGGCAACAATCCCGGAGAGCACTTCCACCATCAGCGCGATGCCAAACCCCTTGTAGCCCCCGAACCAGCACAGATTCTGGGCTGAGGCTGTCGCCGTGTCCGTGGTTGGCCGGCCCAGATCATCGTTGGCCCATCCCTCGGGGATGGTTGGATCACCGCGCTTTTTGGCCAGCAATATCTTGTTCCCGGCCACCGCGGTGGTGGCGATGTCGTACACCACCGGCAGTTCTTCCCCGGCGGGAACCGCCCAGGAGAATGGATTGGTCGAGAAGATGCCCGATCGGCCGCCGTAGGGAGGCACAATGGCCGGGCCGTTTTGCACCGCTATGGCGAAGCAGCCGGCTTCAGCCGCAGGGAGGGTGTAGTAGGCCAAGGCACCCAGGTGGGTTCCCTCTCGTACGGTGACTGCTGCCACCCCGTGGGCTTTGGCCCGCTCCACGGCCAGTTCCATGGCCGCCACCCCGGACACCTGCCCGAATCCGACACCGCCGTCCATCATCACTGTGGCACCGTCGTCTCGAATCACAGACACTTCTGTGACCGGCCGAAGATGGCCAGACCTCAGCCGGGCCACGTACAGCTCAATCAAGTGGGCGCCATGGGACTCCACACCCCGCAGGTCAGCTTCCACCAGGTTGTCGACCACAACTTCAGCTTGATCGGGGGGCACCCCCAATCCCTCAAGAATGTCGATCTCGTAGCGCCGCAGGACGTCATGATCCACTAGGACCACATTGGCATCGCTCACTGTGAAGCAGCTCCGTCAGACTTGGGCGGGCGATAGAACACAGCGAGCTGTGTCAACCCCGCCAGCACACCGCCGCCGGCGCCAATCGCCAGACCAACGTAACCATCCCAGTCGTCGTCGATTCCCAACGCGCTGTCCACCGACCACTCCATGGGCCCCAAGGTGGCCACCGAAGCCGCGACCACCGCCAGCACCAAGGTGTACTCCCAGCCTTCCCGCACGATCATAAAGCCGTTGTGGCGGTGAACTGTCCACGCCGCCACCACCATGACCCCGACCATCCCCGCGGCCGCCAGGGGAGTGAGAAATCCCAGGGCCAACAGCAAGCCCGCTCCGATTTCCGTGAGCGCTGCCATCCAGGCATGCAACTTGCCCGGCTTCATCCCCATGCTGTCGAACCAACCGGCGGTACCGGGGATGCGGCCGCCTTGAAAGATCTTGCCGTATCCGTGGGCGGCAAACGTAAGCCCGATGCCCACCCGTAAGATCAGCATTGCCAGATTCATCTCGTCCATATGCCCACAGTACTGGCCCATCTAGGCTGGGCACGTGCCCCTCTGGCTCAGTGTTCTCATCGCCATTCTCGCGGGGATGGTGCTGATCCGGGTCGGCATCGGCGTGCTTTTGATGATTCGCCAGCCCCTCCCGCCGCCTCCCCCGCCGGGTGAGTTGCGCAAAGTGAAAATCACCTATCGGTGCTCAATCTGTTACACCGAAGTCCGCATGACCGTCGCCCCCGAGGAAGACCCGGCGCCTCCCCGTCACTGCGGCGATGACATGGATTTTGTGGCCCCAATCGACGATTAGGGTTCGTTTTCCACAGGTTGTGAACAAATCTGGGTACAAACTACAAAGCCGTAACTAGCGCGTCACCTGGTCGCAACCAAGAATCAATGCCATTGAGTGGCCACCAGCATCCCAGCCAGCAGCAAACCAAGACCCCCTAGCAGGTACCAGTTGTTGGTGTCTCCGGGCAGCAGCGCCACATAGTTCAGCACAATCACGATGGCGCCCAACACCAACAGGGCGATCATCAACACCGGCACCCAGGTTGGGCTCACCTTCTCGGCCGAGACCGGTACGCGGGGAACGGCTTCGTTCTCAGGCCGGGTGCCTCTTGGGGTTACCCGTCCGCCTTGCACTCTTCGCTTCGTTGGCTTGGCCATGGGCCAAGGATAGACCTGGAGTTATCTGGTTCTAGCCTTGAGCGGTCCCCAGATAACGTTGAACCCGGTGAGCCCCAGAATTCTGGTGATCGACAACTACGACTCGTTCGTCTACAACCTCGTCCAATATCTGGGGGAGCTGGGTGCCGAACCCATCGTTCATCGCCACGACGCCCTGTCCCTGGAACAGGCTCGCGACCTTGAACCCGACGGTGTTCTCATCAGTCCTGGACCGGGCCGTCCATCTGATGCCGGGCTGAGCAACTCCCTCATCCATGAGTTCTGCGGTATCCGGCCCGTCCTCGGTGTGTGCCTGGGACTGCAGTGCCTGGGAGAAGTCTTCGGCGGACAGGTGGTTCGAGCCCCTCAGGTCATGCATGGCAAAACGTCGATCATCCACCACACCGGAGCCGGAGTCTTCTCCGGCCTCCCCAATCCGATCGAGGCCACCCGTTACCACTCGCTGATCGTGGAGCGTTCTTCCGTGCCCGATGTCTTGTCTATCACTGCGGAAACCGATGACGGCCTCGTGATGGGGTTGCGACACCGTGAGCACCCGGTAGAAGGCGTTCAGTTCCACCCCGAGTCGATTCTCACCTCATCCGGCCACGACATGCTGTCTAATTTCCTGGCCCAAACTGGTTGATAGCTGCTGGCCGCTGGTCTAGTTCCAGAAGACATCGCATCCGTTGTCTACCCCCGGAGTGTCGCCGTCCAGACCCTCGGCCCAATTGTCAGCGTTCGCCGCTGATGCGGGCATTGGATACGGAAGTTCGATATTCCAGGCCACCGCAAACCCGGGAATGTCGGAGTAAGTCGCAACAAGACCCCTGCACTCGGTTTCAAATTGGCTGGAAAGGGCGTTCCATCTCGCGATGCTGCCCAAGGAATTGGGCAGGCGTCCAGCAGCCACGGCTCTCGCAGTGATGTCGGAGGCGGCGTTC
>JAPPKI010000518.1:0-5553 GCA_028820035.1 bacterium
GTTGAACTGCTTCAGCCGGGGGATGGTGCGGCTGTGCAGGGTGGAGCCCGTCGACGAACTGCCCACCGCCCGTACCCCCCAGGAGTTTGCTGCCCTCGTGGAACACTCGGCCGCCGAGGGGCTGTTGGATGAGTTCGACCGGACGCTGCTGTCTAGCGCGCTGGAGCTGGCCGCTCGACCGGTGCGGGCCGTGATGGTGCCACGCGAGCGGATCGTGGCGGTGGAGAGGGAGGCCACGGTAAACGAGGTGCTCGATTTGATGAATGCCAGCGGCCACTCCCGGGTCTTGGTCCAGAACGGCTCGCCTGATCAGGTGGTCGGGTTCGTCCATGCCAAGGACCTCCTCGATATGACCGGTGATCGGGGGTCGCAGCCTCTCGGCGACGAGCTGATCAGGGTTGTGCCGGCCATCGAAGAGGAGACCTCCTTGGAGGGAGCGCTGGTACTGATGCAGGGCAGCCGACGCCATCTGGCCGTTGTCCGCCAGGGTGCCCGCCGCCGCACTGTCGGCTTGGTCACCCTGGAAGATGTGCTGGAGGTGCTGGTGGGCGATCTCTTCGACGAGACCGACCCAGCCGGGCCCGCTCCGCCAAAACATGGGACATAATGGCGGCATGAAATTCTGGTGTGTGACCGCATTCATGAAGAGCACCGAGCTGGTGCCGATTGCCCGAATGGTTGATGAGGCCGGATACCACGGGATGCTCCTGTCGGATCACATCTTCTATCCCCAAGACCTCAAGAGCCCGTATCCGTACTCGCCCTACGAGGACGGCCGGCCCATATGGGACCCGGAGACGTCCTGGCCTGACAGCTTTGTGACCATCGGGGCGATGATCGGTGCCACTGAGCGCCTGCACTTTTCCAACAACATCTTCATCGCCCCCAACCGACCCATCCTCTCGGTGGCCAAACAGGTGTCCACTGCCGCAGTGATCTCCGGCAATCGGGTGGCGCTGGGAATGGCCGCGGGCTGGATGCGCGAGGAGTTCGAGCAGATGGGCCAGGACTTCGACAACCGCGGTCCTCGCACCAACGAGATGATCGAGGCCCTACGCGAGCTGTGGAAGCCGGGCTGGGTGGAGTTCCACGGCGAGTTCTATGACATCCCGCCGATGATGATGGGTCCGGCGCCCGATGAGCCCATCCCCATCTATACCGGCGGCCATTCCGGGCCGGCGTTGCGCCGGGCGGCCCGCCACGCCGACGGATGGATCGGCAATGCCTATGACTGGGACACGCTGGCCGACATTCTTGGCCGCCTGCGAGCCCTTCTGGAAGAGGAAGGCCGGGCTGACGATCCCTTCGAGATCATCACCGGCTTCTACGAGCCACCTTCGCTCGACCTCTATCGCCGGGCCGAGGAGGAATTGGGCGTCACCGGGCTTTTCGCTCTGCCCTGGGCCACCCTCGTCGATGTGAGTACCGACCAACGCGACGGACTCCTCGAAAACGCCACCGCCTATCGCGACGCCATCAACCAGTTCGCTGACGAGATTGTCCACCCGTTGGCCGACAGGTAGCGGCTACCCAGCACCGATTCAGGCCCCCATGGCGTGGTAGCCGCCGTCCACGTGGATCATCTCGCCGGTGGTCAGCGGGAACCAGTCAGACAAGAGGGCAACCGCGGCCTTGGCCACTGCGGAGCTGTCCTTGACGTCCCAGCCCAGTGGCGCCTGGGCGGCCCAGGAGTCCTCGAACACCTCAAAGCCTGGAATGGAGCGAGCCGCCATGGTTCGCACCGGGCCGGCGGCCACCAGGTTCACCCGGATGCCCTCGTCGCCGAGAGAGCGGGCCAGATAGCGCGCGGTGGACTCGAAGGCCGCCTTGGCCACCCCCATCCAGTTGTAGAAGGGCCAGGCCACGGTGGCATCGAAGTCCAAACCCACAATCGATCCGCCGTCGTCCATGAGGGGCACTACCACCTCGGCCAAGGTCTTGAGCGAATAGGCCGAGATCTCCAAGGCGACCTTCACGTCGTCCCATCCCGCGGCCATGAAGTCGTCGCCCAAGCACACCTCGGGGGCGAACCCGATGGCGTGAACGGCACCATCCACCGACCCCCACCGGTCGGCTAGCTCGTCTCTCAGTGCGGCGGGATGGTCGGGGTCTGTTACGTCGAAGGGCAGCACCGGTGGTGAGCCTGGCAGCTTGCGGGCGGTTCGCTCGGTGAGGCTCAGGCCCCGCCCCGCGCCGGTCAGCACCAGTTCCGCACCCTCAACGGCGGCCAGCGAGGCGATTCCGAAGGCCAACGAGGCATCGGTTAGAACACCGGTGACCAGAATCCGTTTCCCGTCGAGGAGTCCCATAATTGTTGGAGGCTACTCGCCTTGACATGGTCCTATGTGGGTTCGGGAGTACACCTCCTATACCGTTAGGCCGATGCGGATCGGGATTCTCGGAGGCACAGGACCGGCGGGCCGAGCCTTGGCTGTCCGGTTGGCATCGGTGGGAATCGAGACCGTGGTGGGGTCGCGTTCGGCTGAGCGGGCCGCCGAGATCTGCGAGGGCTTGTTGGCGGAATGGCCCGACCGCCAGCTCCCCCTGACCGGTTCGGCCAATCCCGGCGCCGCCTCTTGCGACGTGGTGGTGGTGGCCACCCCCTGGGATGCCGCCGCGGCCACTGCGGCGTCCGTGGCCGATGAGCTGGCCGGCAAGGTGGTCATCAGTATGGCCAATGCCCTAGCCAAGATGGGCCGAGAATTCCAGCCGCTGGTGCCCTCCCGGGGCTCGATCGCGGCGGCGGTGCAGGCTGCGGTACCCCAAGCCCTGGTATCGGGCGCCCTCCACCATGTGCCGGCCCATGATCTGGGCGATCTCAGCCAGCCGGTGGACTGCGACGTACTGGTGTGCTCCGACCATCCCGAGGCCACCGTCACCACCATGGAAGTCATGAACAAGCTCCCCGGTGTCCGGGCCCTCGACGCCGGTCCGCTGTCGGGAGCGAGCCCGGTCGAAGCCTTTACCGCGGTGCTGCTGCAACTAAACGTCCGCTACAAGACCCGGGTGGCGGTCCGCTTCACCGGGTTGGGCCTCGAAGACGGCTGAGCCCGTCGGCCATGCCCTCCTCCCCATCTCCGGCCGCATCCCCGTCGGGTCCGATGCGCCTTTACGACACTGCTCGTCAGGCAGTGGTGCCGTTCGAGCCGGGACCAGTGGTGGCCATGTACACCTGCGGCATCACCCCCTACGACGCCACCCACTTGGGCCATGCCGCCACCTATGTGGCCTACGACGTGCTCCAACGGCGGCTGCGCGACAGGGGCCACGAAACCCGCTGCGTGCGCAACATCACCGACGTAGACGACGACATCCTCCGCAAGGCCCGGGAGATAGGCGTCCACTATCTGGATCTGGCTGCGGCCGAAACCGCCCGGTTCGACTCCGACATGGAGGCTTTGGACATGCTGCCGTGCTGGTCGGAGCCTCGGGCCACGTCGGCCATCGCCGACATCCGCAAGATGATCGGTCTCGTTTTGGACCGGGGGTACGCCTATCAGGCAAGCGGGTCGGTGTATTTCGACATCTCCGCCTTCGACCGATTCGGCCAGGTCAGCCACTTCGACCGAGACACCATGCTGGCCCTAGCCGCCGAACACGGGGGTAACCCTGACGATCCCAACAAGCGCAACCCCCTCGACTTCGTGCTGTGGCAGAAGTCCGCCCCCGACGAGCCGGCCTGGGACTCCAAGTGGGGCCCAGGCCGTCCCGGCTGGCACATCGAGTGCTCGGCACTGGCCATGCGGGAACTGGGCGACACCGTGGATCTTCACGGAGGAGGATCCGACTTGATCTACCCCCATCACGAGTGCGAGGCCGCTCAATCGGAGGTGGTTACCGGCAAGCAGTTCGTGCGCCACTGGATGCATCAGGCCATGGTGCGGATGGACGGCGCCAAGATGTCCAAGTCATTGGGCAACCTGGTGTTCGTCTCCGACCTGTTGAAGGAGTACGACCCTCGGGCCATCCGCTTGGCAATTGTGGCCCATCACTACCGGGATTCCTGGGAGTGGGACGATTCGGTCATGCCCGCCGCTGCTGAGCGCCTCGAAGCCTGGCAAGCGGCGGCCGATGGCAGCTCCGACCCAGCTCCTGCGGTCCTCGATCAGGTTCGAGCTTGCCTTGACAACGATTTGGATACTCCCTCGGCGATCGCGGCCATCGACGATGCCGCTTCAGCAGGGGGGATTCAACCGGCAGCCGCACTGCTCGGCGTCCGGCTCTCGTAGCGGGCCGTTCGCGATAATTGAGCAGGCACAGTTAGGCCGAAAGGTTAATTTGTTGAGCCATGGCTGAAATCAGCGTCATTCTCCCCGACGGCAGCACGCGCACGATTCCCTCGGGCGGTACCGCGGGCGACTTGGCCGCCGACATCGGCCCCGGTCTGGCCAAGGCGGCGCTGATCGCCACCGTCGACGATGTCGAGGTGGACTTGAACAGTCCGCTAGCCGACGGCCAGCAGGTGGCAATCATCACTGCTGACAGCGACGCCGGTCTGGAAACGCTGCGCCACTCCACCGCCCATGTGCTGGCCCAGGCGGTTCTGGAGATGTACCCCGGGGCCACCTACGCGGTGGGTCCGCCCATAGAAGATGGCTTCTACTACGACTTTGACCTGCCCGACGGGGCCACCATCAGCGATGACGACCTTGAGGCCATCGAGAACCGAATGCGGGAAATCATCGAGGCAGACCAGCCTTTCGAGCGCCACGAGGTGTCGGCGGCCGAAGGCTTGGAGCTCTTCACCGGCCACCCCTACAAGCGGGAGATCATCGAGACGGTGGCCTTGGCCTCCGATGCCGATGCAGGCAACCAGTCGACCGACGAGTTGGCCGACGAGGTGGCTGGCGACGGCCAGATCAGCTACTACCGCAACTCGGATTCCTTCATCGACCTGTGCCGCGGTCCTCACGTTCCGTCCACCGGCCGTCTGGGGCACTTCAAGCTGATGAGCGTGGCCGGGGCCTACTGGCGCCGCGATGCAGGCCGCCCCTCTTTGCAGCGTGTCTACGGTACGGCCTGGGCGTCGAGAAAAGACCTGGCCGCCCACCTGCACCGGCTGGCCGAGGCGGAAAAGCGGGACCATCGTCGCCTGGCCCGAGAGCTCGATCTGCTCTCATGGCCCACCGAGTTGGGACCGGGGCTGGCGGTATGGCACCCCAAGGGCGCTGCGGTGCGCCGCATCATCGAGGACTACAGCCGCGACCGGCACGACGAGGGGGGCTACCAGTCGGTAGTCACCCCCCACATAGCCCGCTCTGATCTGTGGGAGACCAGCGGCCATCTGGACTTCTACCGGGAGAGCATGTACCCGCCCATGGAGTTGGACGGCGCCTCCTACCACCTCAAGCCGATGAATTGCCCCTTCCACGTGCTGATCTACAAGAGCAACCAGCGGTCCTATCGTGATCTGCCCATTCGACTATTCGAGCTGGGCACGGTGTACCGCTACGAGCTGTCGGGTGCGGTCCACGGCCTTATGCGCATCCGGGGATTTACCCAGGACGACAGCCACATATTCGCTACCCGGGAGCAGGCCCCCGCCGAAATCGC
>JAPPKI010000518.1:5563-15336 GCA_028820035.1 bacterium
GTGCTGCGGGCGTTTGGATTCGACTCTTTCGAGGCTCGATTGGCCACCCGGCCACTGGAAAAATCGATTGGCGAAGACGCCGAGTGGGAATTGGCTACCGAGGCCCTCCGAGAAGCGCTGGAGGCCTCCGGGCTGGAATACGAGTTGGACGAGGGGGGTGGCGCTTTCTACGGGCCCAAGATCGACATCGATGTGCGCGACGCCATCGGGAGGAGTTGGCAGTTGTCCACCCTCCAGGTTGACTTCCAGCTTCCCGAGCGCTTCGGACTGGAATATGTGGGCTCCGACGGCAACCGCCACCGGCCAGTGATGATCCACCGCGCCCTCATGGGCGCCATCGAGCGCTTCTTCGGGGTGCTCATCGAACATTGCAGCGGTGCGTTCCCGGCTTGGCTGGCCCCGGTCCAAGCTGCCATCTTGCCGGTGGCCGTCTCCCATGGCGACTATGCCGCCGACGTGGAGGCCCGCCTAAGCCGAGCCGGATTCAGAGTGGAGGTGGCCGACGCTCAGGAGCCGCTGGGTCGTCGCATCCGGGCGGCCAAACTCCAGAAACTGCCCTATGTGCTGGTGGTGGGCGACGACGACGTGGCCCACGGCACCGTGGGGGTTAACGCCCGGGGCAGCGACGGCGACGAGCGGGGCGTGCCGTTGGAGGACTTTGCGGCCCGGCTGGCTGACGACGTAGAGGCCCACCGCTGATGCTTGAGCGCAGGCAGACTCCAGTTGGTTGGTGGCATTGATGCTTGAGCGCCTGTGGGCCCCGTGGCGCAGCCAGTACGTTGCGGGTATTGCCGACGCTGGCTCTGAGCCGGGAGAGGCCACCCTGTTCGAGCAGATATTGGCCGCTACCGAACCCGACGAGGAGACTGGGATCTTGTGGCGAGGCGATACTTGCTTCGCGGTGCTCAACGCCCATCCTTACGGGAGCGGCCACCTGATGGTGGTCCCCAATCGGGCCGTGGCTGATTTGGCCGATCTCACCGACGCCGAGAGCGAGGAGCTGTGGTCCGCAGTGCGAGCAGCCGTGGCCGCCATCCGCCGGGCATACAACCCCGAAGGGGTGAACGTGGGCATCAACCTGGGGGCCGCCGCCGGCGCCGGTCTTCCCGACCATCTGCATGTTCACTGCATGCCCCGCTGGCAGGGCGACACCAACTTCATGACCACTGTGGCCGAAGCCCGGGTGCTGCCCGAGCCCCTCAACGAATCGTGGTCCAGGCTGAGAAATGCCTGGGGAGACCAGTAGCCTCAAACTGTGTCCGACGCGGAAGTGAGCGATTCCGGTGGCCGGCCGGTGTCTGACGCCGAGCTGAGCGATTCCGGTGGCTGGCCGGTGTCTGACGCCGAGCTGAGCGAATCCAGTGGACGGTTGGTATCAGACGCTGAAGTAACCGACGAGTTGCCTCAGGAGCTGAACGTCAGCGAATACGTCGGCCCCTATCTATTTCCGAACAACAGCCGCCGCCGGATCCCGGCCATCATTTACTTGTCGGCCGCAGTGGTGTGCACGGTGGTTTGGGCCGTTGCCTCCGATAGTCCCCTGGTCAACGGGGGGTTTTTGGCCGCAGCTATCGCCTTGGCCGCCTTTGCTGTCTATGGCTTCGTCTGCGGGAAGGAGCTGAAGATCGATGAGTCGGACGCGTTGGTGATCGCTACCGGCGCGGTGGGCTTTCCCGTGGGCCATGCATCGGCCCAAATGGGGTGGCGAGGCTGGTTCAGCCGCCCCACTTGGCGCATCCTGCTCTACTCCAACGAACCCCAGCCCGACCAGCGGGGATTGGTGTTTGTGGACGGCATCACCGGCGATTTGATCGACCAGCTGGTGCAGCCCAATCCCGAAGACTGGACTGACCTCCGTTCAGGCCCAGAAGTAGAGTAGAGGCCACATGTTCGACGGCAATTGGCGCTCGGCGGTCAATCGTGGGCTTGATCCCATCGGTGCCGTCCTCTGCCGGTTGGGCGTGAGCGCCGATGGGGTTACCGCCTTCGGCATCGTCATGGCCACAGTGGCCGCGGTGGTCATCGGCCGCGGCGAGTTGATCCTTGGTCTGGTGTTCCTGATCCTCACCGGTCTTTCCGACGCCCTCGACGGGCCCATCGCCAAAGCATCGGGCACCAGCTCGGTCCGGGGCGCCTTCTTCGACTCGGCCAGCGATCGGGTGTGCGATGCCCTGCTGTTTGCGGGGGTGGCCTGGTATTTGGGCTCCAATGAGCCCGGCCGCATCTACATGCTGCCAGTGGCCCTCATGGCGGTGGCCTCGCTGGTCTCCTATCTGCGGGCCAAGGCCGAGTCACTAGGGCTCGACGCCAAGGGCGGCCTCATGGAGCGGGCCGAACGGTTCTTCGTGCTCGGTGCTGGTTTGGCCTTCAGCTTCGTGCTGATACCCATACTGTGGGCCATGCTGGGCCTCACTGCCGCCACCGCCGTCTATCGGTTTGCCAAGGTCTGGCGCCAGGCCGACTCCCTGCATTCAGTATGACCGACACTGCCGCCACGGTTGCTCCGATACACCGAACCCGCCGCCTCTCGGCTGATGTGGTGCTGTACCGCAGCGGGGCGGCCCTGGCTCGCCGGTTGCCTCAACCGGTGGGAGCAGCCCTCACCCGGACCATCAGCCGGAGCGCGTACCGACTGCTGCCCGAACGTCGCTTCATCACCGAGCGCCGCCTCCAGAGGGTGTGCGGCCCCGAAATGCAAGGTGAAGCGTTGGCCCAGGCGGTGCGAGCCTCGTTCGAGTCTTACGCCCGCTACTGGTTCGACGGCGCCCGGCTCGGCGATCTGGATGACGCCGAGGTGGAAGCCGGATTCAGCCACCAGGGGTTCAACCACATTCAAGAGGCCATCGACTCCGGCACGGCCCCAATACTGGCCCTTCCCCACCTTGGAGGCTGGGAGTGGGCGGGAACGTGGATGGCCCGCATTCCGGGCTACCCGGTGATTTCCGTAGTCGAGCCGCTCAAGCCGGCCCGGCTGTTCGATTGGATGGTGGAGGAGCGCCGCCGCATGGGCATCGACATTGTGGCCCTAGGTCCGGAAGCGGTCTCGGTGCTCATCAAGTCGTTGCGGTCCCGGCAGGTGGTGTGCCTGCTCGCCGATCGACAAGTTGGCCGCGGGGGAGTGGAGGTGGAGTTCTTCGGTGAGCGCACCCTGCTGCCCGGCGGCCCAGCCACCCTCGCTCTACGGACCGGCGCGGCGATTCTGCCCACCGCGGTCTACCAAGACGGGCCCAATCACCTGGGTGTGGTGCTCCCTCCGGTTCCCGCTGAGCGACAGGGCCGCTTGCGGGCCGACGTGACCCGGGTCACCCAGGATCTGGCCTGGGCTTTGGAAGAGCTGATCCGCGCTGCCCCAGAGCAGTGGCACCTGATGCAGACCAACTGGCCCAGCGATGAAGAAGCCCTCCAGAGATTCCGCCGGCAACGAAGTGGTCTGCACCAGCAGCCTGACCAAGTTGAGCGGTCCACGCGAGTGAGAACGCCCTGATGAGGGTCGGCCTGGTTTGCCCCTACTCCCTCACCATCCCCGGCGGTGTCCAAGGCCAGGTGATGGGACTGGCCCGCTCCCTGCGTCGCATGGGGGTGGAAGCCCGGGTGCTGGCCCCGTGCGACGGTCCTCCGCCCGACGAGTCGGTCACTCCCTTGGGCAACAGCCTGCCCACCGCGGCCAACGGCTCCATCGCCCCCTTGGCCCCTGACCCCCCGGCCCAACTCCGCACCATACGGGTGCTGCGCGATGAGCAATTCGACGTGCTCCACCTCCACGAGCCCCTCGCCCCCGGCCCCACCAACACCGCGGCCGTGATGAAGTCGGCGCCGCTGCTGGGCACCTTCCACCGGGCCGGCCACAGTACCGCCTACCAGTATCTGCGCCCCATAGTGCGAGCAGTGGCCAACCGCCTGGACTATCGCTGCGCGGTATCCGAGGACGCCCGCCGCTTGGCCGAGGGGGAGTTGGGCGGTCGATACGAGCTGGTGTTCAACGGAGTGGAGTTGGACGCCCCCTCAGCCGAGCCGATTAATGCGCCTTGTCCCACCATCTTCTTCGTGGGCCGCCACGAGCCCCGCAAGGGATTGGGCATCCTCATCGACGCCCTCCAATACCTGCCCGATGAAGTACGGCTGTGGGTGGGAGGCGATGGCCCCGAGACCGATGCCCTGAGAGCGCGCACCGGCAATGATCCCCGGGTTGAATGGCTGGGTCGGATTTCCGACGCCGAAAAGCAGGCCCGCTTGCGGGGGGCCGACGTGTTCTGTGCCCCGTCGCTGTTCGGCGAGTCATTCGGAGTGGTGCTGCTTGAGGCCATGGCGGCGAAGACTCCGATCGTGGCTTCCGATCTCGACGCCTACGCCATCGTCGCCCGGCCCGGGCGCGACGCGCTTCTCTCCGAGCCGGGCGATCCCGCGGCGTTGGCCGCGGCCCTGAAGCGGGTGCTGTTCGACGAAGACACCGCGGCATCCTTGGTGGAATCGGGACTCGACCGAGCCCACCAGTTCTCCATGGACACGCTGGCCAGCCGCTATGCCGAGATCTATGCCGACCTGGCTGCCCGCCGCCGGGTCCGCAGCCCTCAGCCCCCGCGGCAAGAAAGCCAGGAGGTCGAATGAGCACAAGCTTCGGTGGACGGGCTGCCCGGCGGGCCATTTGGCCGCGGCAAGAAAGCCAGGAGGTCGAATGAGCACAAGCCGACGCCGGTCCGCAGCTGCCCTCTTCACACTGGGGGTGATTGTCGGCGCTGTGGCCCTGGCGATCCTGGTTTTGGTCGGATTGCCCTGGCTTGTTTGTTTGGTGATCGGCGCGATCGTCGGTGTGGTTGCGGCCATCGGACTGCACTTGGCCGCGTGGCGACTCCTTCTTCGCCTCACCAAGAGCACCGCTCCCCACGGCGAAGTGGAGGAGGCGATCGAAAACGTGCTGGAGGGGCTTTGCGTCAGCCACGGCATCCCCACCCCCGAACTGCGGGTGATCCACTCCCATTCGATCAACTCTTTGGCCGCGGCCCGCACCCCCGCCCACGCGGCCATCGTCGTCACATCCGGCACAGTGGAGCAGCTCGAGCGCATCGAGCTGGAAGGGCTGGTGGCCCATCACCTTTGCCGGATTCGTCGAGGCGATGCCGCGTTCGAAACGCTGGCCGGGGTGCTCTTGGCTTGGCCTCTCACAACGGTCGGCTGGCTGCGTCGCCGGGTGATGGACCGGGTGCTGCCCGCCCAGCGGGGCCTGGCCGCCGACTTCGAGGCGGTGTCGCTCACTCGGTACCCTCCCGGCCTGTTGTCTGCGTTGATGACACTTTCTGCCCAGACCGCTCAGGTACCATCGCCAACGGTGGCAGCGCTTCACATGTGGATCGATGAGCCCGATTGGGGTATCGCCGACGCCATCCGCCATCCCCGGCTGGATACTCGGATTGCCGCGCTGACCGAGCTTTGAGCCCAAGCAAGCTCAGCGGCTGGCGCGCCATCGGGCGTGGGGGCGCTGCTGTTCTTCTGGCCGTTGCGCTTCTGGTCGCGGGCTGCGGAAACGACGACGATGGCGCAGGCGGCGACGGGGCCCCAGCGCCGGCTACTGTGGCGCCCTCTGCGGCTCCCGACAGCGGTGCCGGTGATGGCCCGACTCCCGCCGGGGCTTCGGACCCTGAGGGCCCCGAAGAGTCGTCTGATCCCGCTTCCCAAGACCCTGAATCCCAAGATTCAGTCACTGTGGCGCCGGGTGAACAGGAGCCCGACCCCGCCCCGGCCACACCCACCCCGACGCCTGGACCCACTGAACCGCTGACCGGCGAGCCGCTGGAGGATCCGTCCATCATGGATCGGCCCGCGTTGGCCGTGAAGATCGGCACCAGCAGCGTGGGACGGCCCCAGACCGGGATCAACCAGGCCGACGTGCTGATCGAGGTCAGGGTGGAGACCATCACCCGACTCATGGCCGTGTTCCACAGCCAGGGGGCCATCTCGCTCGGCCCGATCCGATCGGCGCGCAGCTCCGACCCCGACATCCTGGCCAACTTCGGCCAGCCGGTGTATGGGCATTCGGGGGCCAATCCCGGCGTGCTGCGGGAGGTGTCCCAAGGCCAGTCCAACGGCAAGCTCTACGAGCTTCGCTGGGACCACCTGCCCACTGACTATTGGCGGGTGGGCGACCGGGTGGCACCCTTCAACTTGTACACCTCCACTGCGAACATCTGGCAGGCCGCTCCCCGCGAGTTGACGGCCCCCGAACCCCTCTTCGAGTTCCGCAGACCGGGAGAGGCGCTCCCATCCGGTGCTGAAGCGGCCCCCGGCGTGGAGATCCGCTATCTAGGCGGCACGATTGCCCATTTTGCCTGGGATTCTGAGGCTGGCGGTTGGGCCCGCTGGCAAGACGGCACCCCCCATGTCGACATGGCCCGCCACCCCAATGGCACCCCCAACCCCGACGTGGCTCCCGTCCAGGTAACCCCCGCCAACGTAGTAGTTCTTCAAACTGGATACACCGGCAGCGCGGCCTGCTCCTTCTGCCCTGAGGCCATCACCGTTGATTCCGAGGGCGGGGTGGCCCTGGTGTTCACCGAAGGCCATCTGATTCGGGGCCGGTGGACCCGGCCATCGGCAAACCAGCCCTGGCAGGTCACCGACAACAACGGCAATCCGGTACGGCTCACCCCGGGCCAGACCTTCATCGCTCTACCCGGGGGAGACGTGCTGGTGATGGTGAAGGACTTCGCTGAGAACCTGCTCAAAAACCGCTGATTCGAACTGCCGTCGGAAAACCGACATCACGCTTGCGATGCGCGAAGCCATAGACTGCAACCATGGCTGCTGAGTCGATATCGGGCCGCGAGACGGGGACCACGTTGGTCAAACGTGGACTGGCCGAGATGCTCAAGGGCGGGGTCATCATGGACGTGGTCACCCCTGATCAGGCCAAGGTGGCTGAGGACGCCGGAGCGGTGGCGGTGATGGCTCTGGAGCGGGTTCCCGCCGACATCCGACGCGATGGCGGGGTGGCCCGCATGAGCGATCCAGAGATGATCACTGGCATCCAGCAGGCGGTGACCATCCCGGTCATGGCCAAGGCCAGAATCGGCCACTTTGTGGAAGCCCAGATTCTCGAAGCCCTGGATGTGGACTACATCGACGAGAGCGAGGTGCTGACCCCGGCCGACGAAGCCCACCACATCGACAAGTGGGCGTTCACCGTGCCGTTCGTGTGCGGGGCCACCAACTTGGGAGAGGCGCTCCGGCGAATCTCCGAGGGCGCCTGCATGATCCGGTCGAAAGGCGAGGCCGGCACCGGCAACATCGTGGAGGCCGTCCGTCATCTTCGGTCGATCATTGGGGACATTCGCAAGATCACCCAGGCCGATTCCGCCGAGCTGTTCGACTGGGCCAAGCAACTCCGAGCCCCTTTGCCGCTGGTGCGCGAGGTGGCCGAGACCGGCTGGCTGCCCGTGCCGATGTTCTGCGCTGGGGGAATCTCGACTCCCGCCGACGCCGGACTGGTCATGCAGATTGGCGCTGAGGCCGTGTTCGTGGGCTCGGGGATCTTCAAGTCTTCCGATCCTGCCCCTCGGGCCAAAGCCATTGTGGAGGCCGCCACCAACTACCGCGATCCCCACATCCTGGCCAAGGTCAGCCGCGGCTTGGGCGAGCCCATGCCCGGTTTGGAGATCGACGGCCTCGAAACCCGCCTGGCCGACCGCGGCTGGTAGCAGCGGCTGAGCGTGCAGCAGATCGAAGCGTCCCCCCGAGACTCGGAGCCCCCGGGTGAAGGTCGGGGTCTTGGCCCTTCAGGGGGCATTCGGGCTGCATGAGCAGGTCCTGAATCGAATAGGGGTGGCCGCGGTCCAGGTCCGCACCCCCGAAGAACTGGCCGAAGTCGACCGCCTCGTCATCCCAGGCGGGGAGTCCACCGCCATCTCCAAGCTGCTGGATGCCAACGGCTTGGGCGATCCGCTGGCCGATCGACTGGCCGACGGCCTGCCGGTGCTTGGCACTTGTGCCGGGATGATCCTCTTGGCCGCCGAGGTGGTGGACGGCTATCCCGGCCAGCATCGCTTTGGCGCCATCAACGCCACGGTGCGGCGCAACGGATACGGCCGACAATCAGAGTCATTTCACGCGCCGATCGACATCGAAGGATGGGAATCGGCCTTTCCCGGGGTGTTCATTCGAGCGCCGGTTGTCGAGTCGGTGGGCCGTGAAGTGGAGGTGTTGGCCGAATTGGACGGGGTGCCGGTGCTGTGTCGCCAAGGACCTGTGGTGGTGTCGTCGTTCCACCCCGAGCTGGCCGAAGACGATCGAGTCCACCGCTGGTTTGTGGAACGGGAATAGGGGAGGGCACCGATGTCTGGACACTCCAAATGGGCCACCATCAAGCACCGCAAAGGGGCGGCCGACAAGCGCCGAGGCAAGCTGTTCGCCAAGCTGATCCGCCAAGTGGAGGTGGCCGCTCGTGAGGGGGGCGGCGATCCCGATGCCAACCCCACCCTACGCACCATGTTCCAGAAGGCCCGGGACAACTCGGTGCCCCTCGACACCATCGAGCGGGCCATCAAGCGGGGGACGGGTGAGCTGGAGGGGGTGGCCTACGAGTCGGTTTTCTATGAGGGCTACGCTCCCGGCGGTGTTGCCCTGTATGTGGAGACGCTCACCGACAACCGCAATCGCACCAGCTCGGAGGTGCGGGCGCTGTTCACCCGCAACGGGGGATCGCTGGCCGAGCCCGGCGCGGTGGCCTGGCAGTTCGAGCGCAAGGGGGTGGTGATCTTGGACCGCTCGGTGGATGAGGACGAGCTGATGATGGCCGCCCTCGACGCCGGGGGCGAGGATTTGGCCGATGAGGGCGACACCTGGCGGCTCACCTGCGACCCCTCCGACCTCTCGTCGATGCGCGACGCCTTGGCTGACACCGGTATCGACTTCATGTCGGCAAACTCCACCATGCTGCCCACGTCAGTGGTGGGTGTCGACAGCGCCGAGTCCGCCCGCTCCGTCCTCCGCCTCATCGACGCCCTCGACGACCACGACGACGTCCAAGACGTCTACGCCAACTTCGACATCCCCGACAACATCCTGCAAGCCGCCGCCAACTGAGCTTGGTCAGTCGAACAAGTTCGACTGATCTGAGGCGCTGTCGGGAGGGGTCAGGCCCAAATGGTGCCAGGCGGTGGGGGTGGCTACTCGGCCCCGGGGAGTGCGCATCAACAGGCCCTGTTGGATGAGGAACGGCTCGTACACATCTTCGACGGTCTCGGCGGGCTCGCTGACGCTGATGGCCAGGGTTGAAAGGCCGACCGGGCCGCCTCCGAAGCGCTCGCAGAGCGCCGACAAGATGGCCCGGTCGATCTTGTCCAAACCGGCCTGGTCGACGGCGAACAGGTTCAACCCGGCAGCCGCGGTCTGCTGGTCGATCTTCCCGTCGGCCCGGACCTCGGCGTAGTCCCGCACTCGGCGCAAAAGCCGATTGGCAATCCGAGGAGTGCCGCGGGCCCGACAGGCGATTTCGGCTGCGCCCGCCGGATCGATCTGGATGTCAAGGATGGCCGCGGCCCGAACGACGATGGCTTCCAAATCGGCGGTGGTGTAGTAGTCGAGCCGCGACACCAGCCCGAACCGGTCCCGAAGCGGCCCGGTGATGAGACCGGTGCGAGTGGTGGCCCCCACCAGGGTGAACCGGGACAGCTCCAGGCGCAGGGAACGCGCCGCGGGCCCCTTGCCCAGCACGATGTCGACGTTGAAGTCCTCCATGGCCGGGTACATCACCTCTTCGACGATTCGGGGCAGCCGGTGTATCT
>JAPPKI010000249.1 GCA_028820035.1 bacterium
GCCTACGACGTAGTCGATGGCGGGCAAGTCAAAGGCGTCGCGGAGACCCTCAAGCTTCTGGGGCGACCTGACCAGGGCGCAAACCTCATGGCCCGCGTCGATGGCGCGTGCCGCGGTGTGTCCGCCGATAAACC
Source organism: bacterium (assembly GCA_028820035.1). GTDB lineage: Bacteria > Actinomycetota > Acidimicrobiia > Acidimicrobiales > Bin134 > Poriferisocius. The sequence continues at coordinate 135 of JAPPKI010000249.1, forward strand.
CAGTTGCCCCCGTCATCATCACGCGCACAGAAATCCACCCTAGTAGCCAGTGGGTTAGATTCCGCTGGTGGACCAAGACACGCGGCGAGCGGCCAATCTCAATCGGATTAGGGCGTATTTCGAGCTGATAGCCACGGGCGATGTGGATGCGCTGGCGCAGTATTGGCACGACGAGATTGTCTTCGAGGTGCCCTTCTCGTTTACCGGCAAGCCGTCACGCACCGCTGGCAAGCAGGAGGTATACGACCGGCTGTCCACCTCATACGGCCTGGTGAGCATGGCCTTCCATATCACAGAGATCTACGAGCTCACCGACCCCGATCGCTTCCTGGTTGAGTACGACAGCGATGGCCACATGCTCGGCTCGGGGGAGCGGTATCAGAACAGCTACATCACGCTGGTGGAGATGCGGGACGGCCTCATCAGCCGCTTCCGCGAGTTCTACGACTCCCAAAGATGCGCCGCCGCCTTCGGCCCGCTGCTTGACCCTGAACATTGATCGATTATGAATAGCTGGAACCAACTGCCAAGAAAAGGAGACTCAAGTGACTGACCGATCGGGACAGGTGTGGGAAGAGCTCGTGGAGTTGATGGCTGAGATCGAACAGGATTGGTGGCGCGAAGACAGAATGATGCCCAGTCCGGACGAACGGGCCGAAGCGCGGATATTCGCGCTCAACTCATTGCAGCACGCCCTGGAGTTCTGGTCGCAGGCCGATCCGGCTCGGCCTTGGTTCTACCGGTGGTTCTCGCCCACCAAGAAACTCTTGGGCGACAATCCAGATGCCATCTACTACGGCTCGGTGATCGATCCCGATCGCGACTATGTGATCCGCGGCAATTTGGCGGGGGCGGTGTATACGTCGTTCACCGTGGAGGCCGGGACGGCTGGTGGAAATATGTCGGCCAAGCTGGGCTCCACGTTGAATGACGACGAGATTGAAGTACGGTCCGACGGGAGCTATGAGCTACATCTCAGCCAGCGTTCCCAGCCTAAAAATTGGTTGGCGCTCTCACCGGAATCGGGCAGTGTCACCACCCGGCACTATTTCGAATGGAACCGCCCGGCAGCCACCGACCCGACAAAGCACGTTCCTCTGGTCATCGAGCCGACGGAGGAACCCGGCCCGCCGGCTATTCCCACCGACGAGTCTTGCGCCCAAGGTCTCCGGCAGGTGATCACCTTTCTGCGGAGCGTCACGGTGGACTGGCCAACCGGCCCGCGGCAGCCTCTGGCCTGGAGCTCTACCGTGCCCAACCAGTTCACCAACCCGCCGCTTGACGAGGGGAATCGTGAAATCGGCTACGCCGCGGCCGACAACGCTTATCGATCGGCCCGCTATCAGCTCGGCCCTGACGAGGCGCTGGAGATCCGCGGCCGCTTTCCTGTCTGCCGGTTCGCCAATGTGGTGCTCAACAACCGCTTCATCCAGACCCCGCCCTACCGGGAGCGCCGGGTGTCGCTCAACCGGCGACAAACCGTGTTGGAGCCAGACGGGTCATTCCGCATGATCCTCGCCCACCGCGATCCTGGCGTGCCCAACTGGCTGGACACCGCCGGAGCACCCACCGGCACCCTGTTCTGGCGCTATCTCCTCCCCGAGGAGCAGCCCACCCAGCTCGAAACCCAGGTGTTGCCCATCGACGCGATTTGATCTGCCGTGTCTCTTTCCTAGTCAGCGAGAGCACGTAGGCGGGCGACCCGCTGGTCCTCGCCGCCGAGGTAGCGAACGAGCACGCCCAGTACCGCTTCGTGGTCGAGCGTGCCGGCTGCGTTCATTTCCTCTAGATCGGCCCAGTCTCGGGTGCGGTCGAAGAACGCCTTGAACACGGCCAGGTCTCGGCAGGCGAGGAAGGGAATGTCGGCGCCGGCGAATGATTCGATCCGGGCCCGGGTGGCGGCGGCTTCATGGAACGGGGTGGTGTTGAGAAATACGTCGACTGGGGTTGTGTCCCACCAGAGTCGACTTTGCCCGTCGGTTTCCAACTGCTCCCGATTGTCAGTGGTCACTTCTATTTCCGCGGGCAGGGCAGCCAGCACCTGTTCGATGTGGTCGAGGCCGACATAGAGGTTGACGTCGATGTCGATTGTGGCCCGCGCCTGCTGGGTGCACCATGCAAGGGCCAGTGCGCCGCCGAAGGCGTGGGGGATTTCGGCATCGTCCAAGGCTTGGTGGAGGGCAACAATGCGCTCGGCCAGGTTCATTTTCCGAAAACGGGAAATTCAAGGTTGGGGGAGTGCCGGGCCGGAAATTCGGCAGCCAGCTCGAGCACGGCAGCCAATTCGACCCCCCGGTCGAGACGGCCAGCTCCCCGCACGCGGGGGCTGATCTCACGGTCAAGGGCGAAACCAGCGGCACGAACGATGCGGTCGACGGTAGCGGCGGACGGAATCTTGGCTCCTGCCTCGTAGGCCGCGATCGCCGAGTGGGAGGTGGCGGCTGCCACAGCAAGGCCTCGCAGAGTGAAGCCGGCCCGGCACCGGGCGGTACGGATCACCTCAGCAGCGTCCATGTGAAAATGGTATCTGATCAGATACCATTTAGCCACAACAGTCGGTCTAAAGGTCGCGTCCTAGGAGACTGAAGCACTGGCCAGTCGGGCCATCTTGTGGTGAACGGGTAGCGAGAAATGCTACGTATTCCGCGACTTCGCTGGGTTCTTTGACCCGATCCCCACCGAGCGCCGGCTCAAGTTCCTTAAGACGGTCCATCGGCAGCCCGACCGTCCAGCTCAAGAGCTCGGTAGAAACCGCGCCGGGAACAATTTCGTTGACCGTGATTCCCCGGGGCCGGAGCTCTCCCGCCAGCACGCGGACGTACATCGAAACAGCGGCTTTCGCCGAGCAATAGGCGGCGGCACCTGGCGAAGGTGAATGCCCCTGACCCGAGCCGATCACGATGATGTGACCGCCTTCGCCAGCGGCAAGAAGTTCAAGTGCGGTGTCGCAACAGAAGTGCACGCCATGCACATTGACGCTGAAGCAGCGATCCCAGTTTTCGTCAGCGAGCTCTCCGACCGGAACCAGAGGCTGCATCGCCCCGGCATTGTTCACGAGGGTGTCCAGCCGACCGAAAACCTGCTCGGTTCGGCTGAAGAGATTGTGGACCTCAGGCCGAGCAGTCACATCCGTCACAACCACCTCGGCTGTCCCTCCAGCGGCCTCAATCCCAGCCGCCACCTCCTCGAGTTCATCGGCAGAGCGAGCGGCAAGCACGACTGAGGCGCCATCTTGCGCCAGGCGCTCAGCGCATGCCTGTCCGATGCCGCGCCCCGCACCGGTCACGACTGCGACTTTCCCATTGAGTGGCTTCGTCGACATTTGGTACAGCCTTTCGATCAGGTTCGGTAGCGCCAGGCAATATGGGACGAGCGGCGAGCTATCTGGGCCTGTCGGTCCACCGGGGGCAGGTCTAGCTCGCTGAGGGGTACAACCTGGGCGTCTACGACTGGAGTTTCGGGTGGGTGCCACCAGCGAAAGGTGCAAAGCACCGAGTCTCGCCCTTCGGTGTCAAGCCAGTTGGCGCCGCCAGGATCGGTGCCGGCGATGACGATGGGCCCGGATTCGATAAGCGCGTGGTTGAGGCAGGTGAGCCGATTGGTGAAGTCCAGGGCCTCATACCATGGCCGGTTGTAGAGCTGGACGTCCCACATGGTGGCACCCCGATGGTCGACCTCGACCACGAGGGCCTGGTCAGGATCGAGGGCTACCCCGGCGTGGCTGTAGATCAGCGTCTTGACCCCGCGGCCCATTCCCGCCGGGGGGAGGAAGGTGTTGGGGGGCTGGTCGCCCAGCATTCGCTCTTGGTAGCCGTTCCAAAACTCGAAGGAGTGCTCGATCTCGCCGAGGGCAGTGCCGAGGATGGCGGCGGCATCGATATCCGGTTTGGGCTCGCCCACGGTGTCGAGGCGCTCGATCACAAAGGTGGCTGGTTCGGCCGCCTGCCAGTCGAAGTAGTAGTCCCGGATGTGCACGAACGACGTTTCGGGATCAAGCGGTAACCAGTTTCTTATCCCGCCACCTGGATCTTCACCGCCCAACAAGATGTCAATGTCGTCACCAGGACCGAGCCCGAGGCTCGATCCCGTTACCTCAAGACCCACGCCCGCGCCGCCGCTTTGCGTGGCGCCGAGCTTGATCTGGAGCACGAATTCCTCACAGGCGCCCATGTGCCCAGAGATCCGGTACACCCCGTCGCCGTCGATCGCGGTTCGGCGGGCCACCTGGTCGGCGTTGGGCCCGCCCCATTGGTAGACGGGGTCGCTGCTCCGGAAGAAGGCTGGGTGGCGGGGGTCGTTGTGGCCGATCGCATAGGTCAGCCAACATGCAACCTGATTGGCCAGGTGCCGCTGCCCCTCATCGTCCAGGCCCTCGCCAAGGGCCTCAATTCGTTCGCAGAACTCGCTCCAAGTCGTCATAGACGACTTGCAAAATAGACCACCCACGTCCTGGTAGCGATCTTCCGGGTAGTGGTAATTCCGCCAAGAAGCACAAACACCCTGTGGAAGTGTTGGAGGGTGGGTGTCCTTCCCGAGGTAGTCGTCGGCCCCCGCCTGGTCTTGCGACGTTGGCGGGTCAGCGATATGGGGATCCTGCGGGAGGCCGTCCAGGAGAGCATCGATCATCTCCGGCCATGGATGTCGTGGATCGAGTTCGAGCCATTGAGCGATCCCGACCGAGAAGCACTCATCCGCCAGTGGGAGGAAGACTGGATTGCTGGTAGAGAGGTTGTATTTGGCGCGTTCTTGGGAGACCAAGTAGTCGGTGGCTGCGGATTCCACGACCGCGCTGGCCCCAACACACTGGAAATTGGCTACTGGGTTCACGTTGATCACTTGCGGCAGGGATACGCCACCGAGATGGCCCACATCCTCACCTCCGCAGCGTTTGCCGTCCCCAGTATCGAGCGGGTGGAGATCCACCATGACAAGGCCAACACCCGAAGCGGGGCCGTTCCTGAGGCCCTCGGCTTCAATCTCGACGGAGAATCACAAGTCAAAACCCATGCCCCAGCCACAATCGGCATCGACGTCGCCTGGTCAATGAGCAAGAGAAGGTGGCAGTCCATCAACACGACTCTTGATGGCTGATCTATTACCGTCTTGAGGGAATACTAAAGCTTAGCTAAGCTAAGACCGTGACTGCTCGCATTGTGAATACTCATGAGGCAAAGTCTCGACTGTCTGAGCTCATTCGGGAGGCCGAAGGGGGTGCGGAGGTAATCGTGGCGCGCAATGGCCATCCGGTTGCCAGGATCGTGCCATGGCGTCCTGCCAATTCTGTGCGGGTCCCCGGTGCCTGGGCCGGTCAGGTCGAATACGGCGATGGTGTTGTCGGCTCCGACGAGGAGGTTGTGGCAATGTTTGATGAGTCTGCCGAGGCCGACCTGCTGTGAGGATCCTGCTCGACAGCCATGTGGCACTGTGGTGGCTTGACAACCACGTCTCGCTTGGGGTCGAGTGCCGCAGGCAGATCGAGCAGGCCGATGAGGCATTCTTCTCGGTGGTCACTCCGTGGGAGCTGGGGATCAAGCGAGCGCTTGGCAAGTTGACCATGCCTGATGGGCTAGTCGATGCGCTCAGATCTGGAGGATTCATCCCGCTATACGTCTCGGTCGAACACGCTGAGCACGCACCAACGCTGCCAAATCACCATCGTGATCCCTTCGACCGAATGCTGGTTGCCCAGGCACAGCTGGAGTCATTGGCCATGGCGACTGCCGACGAGATTTTTGAGGCCTATGACGTCGAGTTGATTGACGCCCGAAGCTGATCAGCATTCGCAATTCGGGCGCAGATCAAGTAGAGCCATATGCCTGACGCCACTTAGCTGGGGAGGCCACCAGGATGCGAATAGAACCGCTTACTGCGGCACTCGGGGCTGAGCTGTCGGATATCGACCTCGGTGGACTCGACGCCGAAATGGCCGCGGAGCTGCGGAAAGCCATCTTGGAGTACAAGGTGGTGGGCATCCGGAACCAGTTTCTCGATGACGCTGGTCATGTTCGGCTGGCTGAGTCGCTCGGCGAGCCGTGGATTCACCCGATGGACCGCCTGGCCGGCGTCGATTCGGCCGAGCCGTCGGAGTTGCGAGTCAAGAGCGACCACCAGCTTCTGACCGACCGGTGGCATCTGGATGTGCTGTATGCCCCCAACCCGCCCGCCTTCGGCATATTGCGGGCCATCGATGTACCGGCGGTGGGCGGCGACACCATGTGGGCCAATCTCGTGCTGGCCGCTTCGTGGCTGCTCGACGACTTGCGAGAGCAGTTGCAGGGGCGGTTCACAGTGCACAGCGTGCCCGACACGTTAATCAATCTGAAGCAGACGCTGTTCCCAGACTTCGACCCGCAGATCTGGCGTGACAACCTCCAAGGGGTGCGCCAGCCTCTGCTCCGACGTCACCCTGAGACTGGGGAAGAGGCGGTGTTTTGCGTTGGGGATGCCTCCGTTGACGGGCTCGATGACGATGCCAGCCATAGCCTCATGGCCGCGGTCACTGAACACGCCACCAATCCCAGCGTGACCTGCCGCTGGCGCTGGTGCAACGGCGATGTGGTGATCTGGGACGAGCGGTGTACCGCCCACTTCGCAGTGCGCGATCCGTGGGAGGGCGAACGCGTTCTTCGGCGCTTGCTGGTTGAGGGCGATTGCCCAGTGGTGGCCACCTAGTTGCCGTAGCGGTGAGCAGGAGCCCGAGTTCGGGCTGGTCCTGAGTAACGTTGCGCGGACAGGGCAAGGAGAACAGGGAAATGGCGACTGATCTGACCGGGGGTCTGAGCGAAGATCGGGAGTATGTGTTCGCGGAGCAGCCTGACGATCCGGAGATGCGGGAGTCGGTCAATATCTGGCTCTGGGACAAGGGCGACCAGGTGGGCATTCCCAGGATCGGAATCGAGGCGGTGGCCGACCAGTGGGACACCCACGAGGTGCAGGTGAACATCGCCAGCGGGGATGGCCGGGTATTCACTCGGTTTGGTGCAGGCAAAATCCACGATCCGATGAATTCCCAGGGCCGGCCTTCCATCCTGGGAGCTGGCCCGTTGTCGTTCGAGATGATCGAGCCGTTTCGTCATTGGCGGATGCGCTTCGACGGTGTTGTCAACGGGTGGACATGTGACGAGCAGATCTCCGGAGGCCGACCTCAGGGCGAGCCATTGGTACCGGTGCAGGCAGATATAGACCTGTATTCCGCAGTGCCCCCGTGGGAGAACGGCGGGCTATTGGCCGAGGCCAAGCGGGTGCTCGAAGAGCAGGACGAGGGGGCGCTGATGGGGAACCCCAGGTTTGAGCAGTTGGCTCGGGCCCAAGGGACGTTGAAGATCGGCGATGAAGAGCACAGCATCGACGGCGGTGCGCTGCGGATCCGACGCCGGGGAGTGCGCCGCCTTGCCACCTTCTGGGGCCATGCTTGGCAGTCGGCACTGTTCCCCAGTGGTCGGGCATTTGGCTATATCACCTATCCACCCCGGGAGGACGGTCTTCCCACCTACAACGAGGGCTTCGTATTCGAGGGTGAAGGCGAGCTGATCCCGGCCTGGGTGGTCAAGGCCCCGTGGCTCAAACGGCTCAACCACCACGGTGACGACGTGTCCGTGGTGATCGAGACGGAGCACGGCACCGAGACGATCGAAGCTGAAACGGTCATGTCGGGATTTATGGTGATGGGCGGTGTCGGGCCAGGGACCGAGGGCTACCCAGTGCTCCAGCAGGCCATCACCCGATTTCGTTGGAACGGCGAGATCGCCAACGGGATGACCGAACGATCGATGCCCGGCAACCTCATCGAAACATGAGCAACACGAGAAGCTCCCCGCCATCGGTTGCTTCCCGAATCGACGGCTTGATCGCCGAAGCCAAGGCCAAGACAGGACTGGAGGACTTCGGCGGAGACTCTTGGCGAGAGGGCCTGGAGGTGCTGGTCAGCTCCGCGCTGAAGGAGGCAACGTTCAACGACATGGGTGAGCTGGGGTTCTACGGCACAGTTGTCCGGGCTCTCGTAAACCGGTTGAAGATCGAGGACTGGTATCGTCGCCACCCCGAAATCGACGAACAGGAGGTGGTCATCGAATTCTTGGGGGTTGGTTTGCCTCGCACCGGCTCAACCGCGCTGTCGCACATGCTGGGGGAGGATCCCGCCTTCCGCAATTTGCGCACCTGGGAGGAGGGGAATCCCTGTCCACCGCCGGGCGTCGATCCCGAAGCGGACCAGGCTCGAATCGACGGTGCCCACAGCATTGTGGACTTGGGGCGACAGCACATGGCCGAGCGGCTTCGCTCGATGCTGCCTCAGTCACCCACCGGCCCCATGGAAGACCACGATCTCATGGCCCTGGAGTTCAAGGCCCAGTACTTCCTGACCATGGGCCACATACCTACCTACGCAGATTGGTTTACCCACTGCGACATGGAGCCCACCTATCGGTACGAGAAGCGGGTGCTGAAGCTGCTCCAATGGAAGACCGACGAGAAGGTGTGGCGGCTGAAGAGCCCAACCCACACGCTGTTCCTGGACGCCTACACCAAAGTGTTTCCCGAGGCCAGGTTTGTGCAGACACACCGGGATGTGTCAAAGGTGCTGCCATCGGTGTGTGACCTCTATTTCACGCTGCTCGAAGGCGGGAACCCGGAAATCGATCCGATTTATGTGGGTGAGATCAACCTTGAGCACTGGTCGATTGCCATGGATCGGATGCTGGTGTTTCGCCAAGACCCGGCCAACGACACAAAGTTCTTCGATATCGGCTTCACCGAATTCCAGGCCGATCCGATCCACCAGATTGGCCGCTTCTACGACTGGCTGGGTGACGATCTGACTCCGGCCACCGTCGATCGGATGCTGGCTTGGCGAGCCGACAATCCCAAGGACAAGTACGGACGTCACACCTACGACGGCGCCCAGTTCGGCATCACCGACGAGGTGTTGGCCGAGCGCTTTGGGGCCTACCGAGGCCGCTTCGGACCACTGTTGGACTAGCACAATGGCAGCGAACAGCTTTGAGTGCCACCGGCTGATTGAGCAGGCTGACTAGCACAACAAAGGGGAAATGGGAGCAACATGTCGGGACCAGCGACACGGGTCTACCAGGGCAATTGGGCCATCTCGTCATTCGAGGTTGAGGCGTCAGTCAGAGGCCAACCCGGAGTGCTCGAATGCGCCGCTTTTGCGGTCACGTCCGAGATCGCTGAAACGGAGGAAGAGGTCATGATCGCGGTAGCGCCCGATTCCGACGGCGACCTAGACGTGGATGCACTGTTCCGCAGCCTGCTGAATCAATGACTGATTCTCTTGACGACCGGATTCGGCGGCTGCTGGACAGGGACGAGGTGCTGTTGGCGTCTCCGTGGCAGCTCTTTGACGACGTCAGGTCGGCATCGGACCCGGCGTTCTACAGCGAGGCCATGGGGGCGTGGGTCATCACCTGTTACCAACTCCTGCACGACATCCTTGTCGATCCAGCGACATGGTCGAACCGGTCTCCCACGGCCACCTATGAGTTTCGCAATCCTGTGGCCGAACACGCCGATGCCATCGAACAGGAACCGGAGATGGTTGAGGCAGTCCGACGTTTTCGCAACCGCTCTCGGGGTCGAGTACTCAATACGGCCGACCCCCCCGAACACGTGCGCCAGCGCAGGGCCCTGAACCGTGCCTTTCGGCCCGCGCGCCTTCGGGCGTTGGAGCCGGAGGTCAAGTCGGTGTCAGATTGGCTGGTTGCTGCTTTCGCCCAGCGCGGTCGGGCTGACCTGGTTCAGGAATACGCCGTGTTGTTGCCCATGGTGATGATCTCGCGGATGCTGGGGGTTCCCGAGGTTGAACTGGAGATGTTCAAGGGATGGTCGGACGACTTCGCCATACCCATCGGACGAGCCCGACCTAGCCGCGACGAGGTGCGCAGCTACATCAAGTCGGAGTACGAGTTCGACGAGTACTTCTCGGACTTGGTCGAGCAGCGCCAAGCCGAGCCCCGCGATGATCTGATCTCCGATGTGGCCAACGCCGAGGTCGACGGCGAGCCGCTGACCTATGAAGAGCGCATGGGGGCGCTGCGGCAGTTCCTGCTGGCTGGCAACGAGACAACCACCACCTTGCTGGGCAACATTGGGCACCGCCTGGCCACCAACCACGGTTTGCGAGATCACTTGGCCTCAAACCGAGACCTGGTGCCCGCGTTCGTCGAGGAGGCGCTGCGCCACGAAGGGCCGGTCACTGGCCTGTTCCGAGTTGCCACTCGCGACACCGAACTCGGTGGGAAGCCAGTGGCCAAGGGTGAGTTTGCGTGGCTGGCGTTCGCGGCCGCCAATCGCGACCCGGAGTTGTGTCCGATTCCCCACGAATTCAACGTCAACCGCAGCCCCAACGACCACGTAGCCTTCGGATACGGCGAGCACTACTGCATTGGCCAGGGCTTGGCTCGCCTGGAAGGCAAGGTGGGCACCAATGCCATGTTGGACCTACCCAATTTGACGCTCGCCGACGACCACAGCGACACCTTCATGGACAGCTACATCCTGCGAGGCCGAACCCAATTGCTAGTCACCTTCAACCCCCTGCCGAAAGGCGAAGGCGACGCGTGACGGCTTGATTCTGGAGATAATGGAGGATGTGGGGAGCCATGGTCTTTAGCGAGTATTCGGAATTGGGGGGCCCATGAAGTCCAAAGCCGAACAGCGGGTGCTTTTGGTATCCGGCGACTCCCATTCGGGGCCAACCCTGGAAGCTCTGCGGTCGTACTGTCCGGGGGCTTACCTGGGGGCTTTCGATGAATTCTCGGCCAGCGCTCAAGTCGAGGAGATGCGCGCTGGAGTGCGAGGGAGCGGATCGTTGTACCTCAACACCTCAGGGCACGATGACCCTGGGGCACGCCTAGCCGACATGGACCGCGACGGCATCGCTGCCGAGGTGATATTCCACAACAGCTTCAACGGCGAGCCGATGCCGTTTCTGGATTTGGGATGGCCTGAATTTGACAATCCCGAACTGGCCGGCGTGGGATTCCAGATCTACAACCGCTGGCTGGCTGACTTTTGCGGTGTTGCGCCAGAGCGGCTCATCGGGTTGGCCCATATCCCGCTGTGGGACATCGACGCCGCCATCAAGGAGTTGCACTGGGCTGCCGACCACGGCTTGCGGGCGATCAACTTCCCCAGCGCCCGGCCGCAGTGGATTCAGTACAACAACCCCCATTGGGATCCCTTTTGGGCCGCGGTGGAAGAGACTGGTCTGGTGCTGGCCACCCACGCCGGAGCGGCCACCGATCCGGCAGTACAAGAAGTGGCCGGAACCCCGCTGCTCTTGATCGAAGCCGGCGGTGCCTACAACCGCCGGGCGGTGGCCCGCATGATCTTGGGGGGAGTGTTCGAGCGGTTCCCCGGTCTCAAACTGGCCATGACCGAGCAGCCCGGGGTGTGGATCCCGGCTGCGCTCGTTGAGCTCGACACCGCGGCCTTGGCCCCGTTGCCTCTGGCCAACAGCGAGTTATCCAAGGCGCCAAGCGAGTACTTCAAATCCAATGTATTCTTGGGGGCCAGCTTCATCGCTCCGTTCGAGGTCGAAGCCGCGGTTGACGACTGGTGGTGGACGAACATCTTCTGGGGTCGCGACTACCCGCACCCCGAAGGTACTTGGCGCTATTCCGATGACCCCGAAGATACGCCGATGACCCACCTCTCGCTGCGCCACGCAATGGCCGGCATCCCCGAAGACAAGGTGCGGGCCATAGTCGGGGAGAACGCGGCCCGCGTGTACGGACTCGACGTGGTCTCGCTGCGATCGATGGCCGATGAGATTGGTCCTACCATCGAAGAAATCACCGCTCCGCTTGACGACGTCCCCGCCCTGGACGGGCCTGAACGCAAGGGTTATGGCTACTTCGCATTCAGAACCGTCGGCCCCTACGCGTGAGGGCGGACCGGAGATGAATGCTCGCGGCGACAACCGGGTGGCAATCGTTACTGGAGCGCGGCCGTGGGGGGTTGGCGGAGCGACGGCCCGAGCCCTTGCCCAACGGGGTTACGACGTCGCGCTGGTTGACCTTCGCCAGGACTGGGGGGAGCAGAGCGCTGAGGCCATCAGTGAACAGACGGGGCAGCGGGCGATTTGGGTGCGGGCCGACGTGTCGAATCGTGATGATGTCGTTGAAATGGCCAATTCCGTGCTCGGGGAGTTCGGCCGTATTGATGCCCTGGTGAATAACGCCGCGATCGGCGGCGCCAGCAGCACTGAGGACTTCGAGGTCGAGGAATTCAACCGAACCATCGGCGTGAATCTGCTGGGACCGATGCTTTGCACCCAGGCCGTCATTCCGGCGATGAAGGAGGCCGGCTACGGCCGAATTGTCAGCGTGGCCTCGACGGCCCCCTTCAACCCGCCGCCGGCTGACATGAGCCCGGTGTCGCTGTACAACGCCGCTAAAGGGGGCTTGATCGCCTGGACCAAGTCTGCGGCGGCCGAGCTGGCGCCCTACGGCATCGTCGTAAACGTTGTCGCCCTCGGGGGGATTTCCACCGGGGGTATGGGCAGCGAGAACCCGCCGACGCAGGAGCAGGACGAGCACATGTTGAATGTGGTGCATCGAGGACTGTTGCCGTGGGGTCGGCTGCTGGGGGTCGATGAGGCGGCTGATGTCGTCGCCTACGCTGCCTCGGCCCCTAGCCACGCGATGTTGGGGGCAACCATTCACGCCAGCGGTGGGCGGGTGATGCCGCTCTGAGGGCGGCTAGAAAACTGTCCTGAAGCAAACGGAGAAAGGCAGATGATGGGTAACGCCGACAAGATCCGCCGGGTGGTCACCGGACATGACGCCGAAGGACGGTCGGTGGTCGTCTTCAACGATGAGCATGACTACAAGCGTCGGGTGCAAGTTTGGACCACAGAGGGCTCCCCGGCGGATAACTCTGGTGAGGTAGTCGATGCCGCACAGCGGGAGACTCGCCTGGAGGCCCCACCGCAGGGATCAATGTTCTGGATGGTTGAACTCCCTCCGGTTCAGGACATGGCCCCGGAGGCAGCGGCAGAAACCGCCGAGCGGCTTGCCAAGGAGGGCGCTGTTGCGCATAGCGACCGCCGGCCGGGGATGCACACCACCAGGACCATCGACTACATGGTGGTGCTTGACGGCGAGGTCACCCTATTGCTGGACGAAGGGGAGGTGACCCTGCACAAGTACGACACGGTGGTCCAGCGGGGAACGGCGCACCACTGGGAGAACAGGGGCACCAAGCCGGCTCGGCTTGCCTTTGTCTTGCTTGACGCCCAGCCGCTGTCTTGAGCAATGTCGTCTCAGCGGGCGGTGGTGACTGTGACCAGGCTGTTGTGGATGAAAGCCCAACCGTTGGGCCGGCGTTCGCCCAAGCGGTGGAATCGCTCATTGAGGTCCTCTCTGTGGCGCTCTAGGGCGGCGGCTCTGTCGGGGTCGATGCCCACCACCCGATCGCACCACTGATCAAAACTCTCATACACAGCTTCGGTGGTGTAGGTGAACCGGCGCAGCGGGTCGAACCGGCTCTGGTCGAGTTTGTCCAGCACCTGCTGGGCCTCAGTTCGCACCGCGGTCTCGTCGATTGCCGGATAGCCCATCGAATCCTCGGGGCCCTCTAATTCGGGCTCGGCCACATAGAGCGTCCCCCCGGGACGGAGCACACGGCCTGCTTCTTCGAGAGCCTGGGCCATGTCCTCGGTTGGAATGTGATGGAGGGAATTCGAAAAGACAACGACATCAAAGGAGTCGTCGTCAAACGGCAGGGCCTGGCCCGGCGCATCGATGTACCGGTCGGGATGATCGGGGTCGGCCACCAGAGCTCGTCGGAGCATTTCGGCCCCGCAATCGGCTCCTACGGCCCGTGCTCCCTGGCCGCACAACCACCGGACCAGCGACCCGTCGCCGCAACCCACATCCAAGACATCCCGGCCAGCAACTTCGACGGTTTCGGCTAGCACGTCGGTTCCACGTCGAAGAGCCATATCCCCAAGCTATGGCACTGCGGTCAGAGCGTGACCACCATTTAGGCGAGGGATGAGCTAGTCGGGATGATTGAGCGGCGTTCGAAGGAGGCGGTGTCTCCGGTCAGATCTACCGTTGCTTCCCTCATGTTGGGGTCGAAGGACGAACCGCCGATCCGGAATGTGAATGTTCCCGGCTCGGTGATGAGGTCCATGTCGAGGCTGTGGAAGGCCAATCGGCTGGGGTGGACGGAGAAGGTGACGGTGCGGGTCTCCCCGGCGGGGATGGTAATCCGGGCGAAACCGATGAGCTCGCGGATCGGCCGGGCCACAGAAGCGACCTCGTCGGTCACATAGAGCTGTACGACCTCGTCGCCATCGTGTTGGCCGCTGTTGGCAACAGGAACCGAGACAGTGGTGACTTCAGTTGTCGAACCGGCCTCCACCGAGAGCTCGCCATATTCGAATGTCGCATACGACAGACCGTGGCCGAACCAGTAGAGCGCGTCGGTGTCGCGGTCGACATAGCTGCCGTAGAACTCCGACCGATCGCCGCGTCGCCGCATGTCGTGATGAAGCGGGATCTGCCCGACATGCAGGGGCAGAGTGACCGGGAGACGGCCCGACGGGTTCACCTCGCCGGTCAGCACTTGGGCGATGGCCGAACCGCCCTCTTCGCCGGGAA
>JAPPKI010000048.1 GCA_028820035.1 bacterium
CTGCTGGGCTCTCCATAGGTGTCGGCGTGCAGGGCGTCTTGCTCGCCCTTGCCCCGACGGTGTTGACCATGGCGCTGTTCACGCAGGCTGCGGGCTTGGAAGACGACTATGCGGCCTGGTCGGTTTTGGCGGCCGTCTTGATCAGCGGGATCGTCACTGTCCTTCAGGCCGGTCGTCTGGGGCCGATCGGCGGAGGCCATGTGTTGATTGCCGGGGCGGCGACCAGCTTCGTCGGCATCGCCATCATGGCTGTGGACCGGGCCGGGCCAGAAACGCTGGCCACATTGGTGCTCCTGTCGGCGTGCTTCCAGTTTGCCCTGTCCCGGTGGCTTCCCCGGTTGCACCGGATCATCACGCCAACGGTGTCTGGGGTGGTCCTCATGCTCATCGCTGTAGGGGTCATGCAGATTGCAGTGGGGAAGCTGGAGTTGGACCCCGACGGCGCCCCCGACTATGCCGAGCCCCTAGTGGTCGTGGTGACGCTGGCGGTTGCCGCGGCTCTGAGCTTGCGGGCCACGCGATTGCTCCGTTTGTGGTCGCCGCTTCTTGGTGTCCTCACGGGCTCTGTCGTCGCGGCCCTATTCGGGCTCTACCGCGGTCAGGGTGTGAACGACGCCTCATGGGTCGGCCTGCCTGATCCAGAAATTCCGGGATTCGACTTCTCTCCCAGCGCAGAGTTCTGGTCGCTGTTGCCGATGTTCCTGATTGTGTCCATTTCGGGATTGATCAAGACAACCGGCGGCAGCGTGGTGGTGCAGGGGGTCTCCACACGGGAGCCGAAGTTGCCCGACTACCGGCTGGTGCAAGGCGCGGTCAACGCCAACGGCGTGGGCTCAGTGCTTGCCGGCTTCGCAGGCACGCTGCCTACCGGCGCATTCGACGCCACGTCGGCATCCCTCGTCGACTTCACCCGAGTCGCCTCCCGCCAGGTGGGATACGCCATCGGAATCATGCTGGTGGTTTTGACGTTGCTGCCGAAGGCGATGGCCCTGCTGCTCACTGTTCCCGGCGCGGTAACCAGCGCGTACCTGCTCTTGATCATGGGCCAGCTCTTTGTGGCGGGCATGCGCACGGTCATCCAAGACGGCCTTCAACCCCACAAGGCCCTAACTGTCGCCGTCTCGCTGGCGATTGGCATCGGCCTGCAGGGCGAGAACATCGTCGCCGACCTCCTCGGCGAGACGTGGGGGCCGCTGCTTGGCAATGGCCTGACGGTGGGCACCATCGTCGCGATCCTCATGACGTCGTTCATCGAGCTGAGCGGACGGCGGCGGATGCGGCTCAAAACCGAGCTGGACATGGATGCACTGCCAAAGATCGATGCGTTCCTCCAAGAGGTGGCGGCGAGCATCGGCTGGAACCAGGTTTCGGCCAACCGGCTCCGCCTGGTCGGAGAAGAGGTACTGACCAGCCTGGTGGAGGCGAAGAACGGCGAGAGGCAGTCGCGGCTTGCCGTCGCCGCCCGGCCCAGCGCCAGCGTGGTGGAGCTGCAATTCATCGCCTCGCTGGAAGAGGCCAATATCGAGGATGAGCTCGTCTACCTGAGCGAGCGGGCAGAAGCCCAGGAGGAGCGCTTGGTTTCGCTCCGGCTGTTGCAGCACTTCGCATCGGTGGTACGTCACCGCAAATACAGCGGTATGGACATCGTCACGGTCGAGGTGGAGGGCTCGCGCTAGCGTCCCCATCGATGGGCCAAACAGAAGTCGGCCTCGACCGAGACGCCTACGACGCTGCGCTGGCCGCCGACCTGCAGGTCAACACCCAACTGTCCACGTGGGAGATGTTGTGGCGGACCGCCCAGCAAGTGCCCGACAACGCCGCCATCATCACCGGCGACACCCACATCAGCTATCGGGAGCTGGCCGAGCAGGCCCTGCGGTCCGCCGCCGCACTGGCCGAATTGGGCGTGGCCAAGGGCAGCCGGGTGGCGTTTGTGTTCCATCCCAGCCCCGACTGGGCGGTGCTGCACTACGCGCTAGGCCGTTTGGGAGCCATTGGGGTGCCCATCAACACCTCGTACATGGCCGCTGAGCTGGAGCACCTGTTCACCCTGGCCCAGCCCGAGCTGCTGATCACCGTGGACCGGTTCCGGGATGTGGACATGGCGGGACGTCTGTCGCCGGAGGCGGCACGGTTCGACAGCATTGCCGAGACCGTGGTGCTGCCAGTGGACGACGAAGGGTGGGTAACCTCGTCTTCGGAACGGGATCGGGTGTTCGGCCCCGATGGCGGAGCTGCCCTGGGGCTGGCCAGCCCAGCGGAGGGCGATGATCCGGCCTACATCATCTTCACGTCGGGCTCCACCGCTGCTCCCAAACCAGCGCTGATCACCCATCGGGGCATGGTGGGGGCGGCCACCGGCTTGCAGCACGCCCTCGGCCTGGTGCCCGAAGACCGGTTTGTGGCCTCGAATCCTGTGTTCCATACCGGCGGCATCGTGTGGAACCTGACCATGCCCCATCTGGTGGGGATGACCTCGTGTTTGGTGGGGGTGTACGAAACCGGCAAAGTGCTGCGGGAGATGGAGCGGTCGAAGATCACCGTGATGGGTGCGTTCGACACCAAGCTGACCATGATGCGCAACGCCCCCGAGTACCACACCGTGGACCGCAGCTCGGTGCGCAAGTGCAATGTGGGGGCCACCGGCAGCTTCCTGCGCAGCGTGCTCGGTGATTGGAACTGGGAGACGGTGGCCCAGGTGTACGGCTCCACCGAGTCGGGCGGGCTGGGGTCGATCACCCCCCGGTACGAGACCGACCCCAGAGTGCGCTACGACGCCAACGGCCGGCCCATGCCTGGTATGGAGTTCGTGATCAAAGACCTTGACACCGGCCAGCGGTGCGCCCCTGACGAGCCAGGAGAGATCTGCTTTCGGGGGTGGGGCACGTTCATTGAGTACGTAGGGATGCCTGAGGCCACGGCAGATGCGTTTGACGAGGAGGGGTTCTTCCACTCCGGCGACTACGGCTTCATGGACGAGGCCGGGAACTTGTATTTCCGGGGCCGCTACAAGCTGATGATCAAGACCGGCGGGGAGAACGTGTCGGAGCGGGAGGTGGAGATCTTCTGCGAGGACAATTTGGAAGCGGTGAAGTTCGCCATCGTGGTGGGGGTGCCCGACCCGCTGTGGGGAGAGGCGGTGGTGGCATTCGTGGAGTTGCACGACGGAGCCAAAGAGACCTCCGACAACCTGGTGGAAGCATGCCGGGGCCATATCGCCAACTTCAAGATCCCCAAGCGGTTCTTCGTGGTGGAAGAGGAGGACTGGCCGCTGCTGGACTCCGGTCGGCCTGATCGCCACGAACTGCGGACTCGGGCCGCGGCCCTAATGGGGACTGAAGGCGAGACGCGCTTACGCTTTGGGGATGGCGCAGGAGGGTCTCAACCGGGCTGAGTTGATCGAAGCCTCGGGTCTGGCTGCTAAGCAGGTGGATTTGGCCATCGACGCTGGCTTGGTGATCCCTGACGATTTCGGGCGATTCAAAGAGGATGCGGTCACGATGCTGCAAGCCGGTGCCGCCCTCGTCGCTGTCGGGGTGAGCGTTCCCGACTTGGCCGCGTTGGCGGTTCGCCACGCCCGAAACGTGGAGGCGGTGGTGGATGAAGCGGTGGACCTGTTCTTGGATGCCATGGGCACCGACGAATTGACCAGCAGCGACTTGGAGAATCTGACTCCTTTGGTGGAGGCACTAGTGCCCCAAGTGGTGGCCCTTGTGGGTGAGCACTTCCGCCGCACCCTGCTCAGCAGAGCGGCAGTCCGGTTGGCGGAGCGGGTGAAATGACGCCTCTAGAGGAATTCTCCTCGTGGACCGGCGACGACCGGGTGTATTGGCGGGCGCCGGGCGTAGACGCCATAGCCGGGTTGGGAGCAGCGCGGGCTGTTGAAGTAGATGGTCGTTGGCGGTTTGAGGCCGCCGCGGCGGCCGCTGCTGAGTTGCTGGCCGACGGGGAAGTCGCATTTGCTGGTTTCGGTTTTGCCGATCGATGCGGAACAGGGGCATGGGACGGTTACCCAAGCGGGCGATTGGTGGTACCGGAACGGGTTGTTCGGGGGTCGACACACGGGGCAGGACACACAGACCTCACCAACGCCTTGCGGGTTGAAGATGGAACTCGGGCCACCTATCGGGACGCGGTGAAGCAGGCTGCCGACGCCATTGATGCCGGGGAGCTGGGCAAGGTGGTGGTGGCCCGAGAGGTGGAGGCGGTGGGCGGTATCGACCCCGCGGTGGTGCTGGCTCGGCTGTCGAACCGTTTCGAGTCGTGCGCAGTGTTCGGATTCGGCCGGGGGACGTCTTGTTTTGTGGGCGCCAGCCCCGAGGTTCTGGCGGAACTCAACGGCGATGTGGTCACCACCTATGCAGTGGCAGGCACCGCTCCTCGAGGGGCCACTCCAGCCGACGACGCCGCAATCGCCGAGCGGTTGGCGGCCGATCCCAAAGAGCAGGCCGAGCACCACTATGTGGTGGAATACCTCCGCACCCGCCTAGCCCTAGCCGGAGTGGCGCTAGATCCTACTGGCGATACCGAAGTTCGGACTCTGCCTGGCGTTCACCACCTGGCCACTACGGTCAGCGGGCGGATCGCCCCTGAGCCTGGCATGGCGCTGCGGCTGGCGGGCGCCTTGCATCCCACACCGGCGGTGGGAGGCACACCGACCACGTTCGCCCAGCAGTGGATCGCCGAGCATGAAGGACTTGACCGAGGGTGGTACGCCGGGCCGGTGGGGTGGATCGACCACCGGGGGTGCGGCTCGTTCTATGTGGCCTTGCGATCGGCGTTGATCGGCCCCAGCGGGATGCGCCTGTGTGCAGGCGCGGGCATCGTGGCCGGGTCCGACCCCGAGCAGGAATTGGTCGAGACCGACATCAAGTTGGCCGCGATTTTGGATGTGGTTACATGACCGACCTTGCCTATCGGGCGACCGGGCGGTTTTGGGCTGAGTTGGCGGCCTGCGGGGTGACGGATGTGGTGGTCTCGCCTGGTTCTCGCTCCACTCCGCTGGCGGTGTCGGCCCGCAATCAGGAGCGGCTACAGGTCACAGTTCAGCTCGACGAGCGGGTGGCCGGGTTCTGTGCCCTGGGCATGGCCAAGGCGTCGGGCCGTCCTGTGGCGCTGGTGTGTACGTCGGGCACCGCGGCGGCCAACTACCTTCCGGCGGTGGTGGAGGCCCACCACGGCGGGGTACCACTGGTGGTCTGCACCGCCGATCGCCCCCCCGAGCTGCGTGATGCTGGGGCGGGCCAGACCATCGACCAGCTGAAACTGTACGGCGACCACGTCCGCTGGTTCGCCGAGATGCCGAGCGATGTCGACGAGCCTGACTTCTTCGCTCGCGTGGCAGTGCGGGCGGCCACCATGGCCGGAGCTGGGCCGGACCCCGGCCCAGTGCATCTGAATTGGCCGTTCCGAAAGCCGCTGGAGCCCCAAGGACCGGTTCCCGAGATCAGTTCAACGGTTGGTCGGCCACCGGTACCCGTTCGGCCATTCGTTGAAACCGATGTAGACGCCTTGCGAGGGATGGCCGGCCGCCGGGGGCTGATCGTGGCTGGCGCGCTGGATGTGGACGATGCCAGTGCCGCGGCCATCGTCGGCTTCGCCGAGGCGGCGGGATGGCCAGTGGTAGCCGACGCCGGATCCCAACTCCGGGGTCGAGGGTCGCTGGTCTTGGATGGGGCCGAGGGGGTACTGGGCCGCGCTGATCTGGCCCCCGACGTGCTGGTCCGTATCGGCGGACCTCCCAGCAATCGGGCGGTTATCGATTTTGTGGATACTTGCCCAGCATCCGACCGACTGCTGGTGGACCCGCGCCGCCGATGGGAAGACCCGTCGTTCGGTTGGACGGCTGCGTTGGCTTCCGACCCGGCGGTGTTGCTGGGTGCGGCTACCGGTCGAATAACCTCAGCCGAAGACGCCTGGGCGGTGGACTGGATCGAAGCCGCCGCTGACGCCTGGGACCGGACAGAGGCGGCTTTGGGCCCCCATGACCTGCTGGAGCCGCTGCTGGCCGCCACTCTGTTGCGAGCGCTGCCCCCGGAGGTGGCGGTGTATGCGTCGAGCAGCATGCCGGTTCGGGATATCACCTCGTTCTGGCCTCCTGATGCTCTACCCCGCCGGGTGCTGGTCAATCGGGGGGCCAACGGCATCGACGGCGTGGTGTCGTCGGCCCTCGGCGCTTCCCTGGCCTTGGGCGAGCCGGTGGCGGCATTGGTGGGCGATGTAGCCCTGCTGCACGACATCGGCGGTTTGTTGGCTGCATCCTTGTCGGACGCCGACCTCACCGTGGTGGTGCCCAACAATGACGGCGGTGGCATCTTCTCGCTGCTGCCGGTGGCCGAGGGGGGCTCCGACGTCCACTTTGGAGAACTGTTCCACACGCCCCATGGAGTCGGTTTCGGCAAACTGGCTGAGGGGTTGGGCGTCAACCACCACCGGACCGGACAGGCTGATGAGCTGGTCGAGGCCATCACGAAGGCCTCTGGGGTGACATTGATCGAAGTCCCCATTGACCACGGGACAGCCATGAAGCAGCGCAAACAGCTTGCTGATCTGGTCGAATGAACCAGACGGCCACAGTGGTCCTGCACGGCTTCACCGGCTCGGCCGCAGCCATGGTGCCGCTCACCAGCCGCTTGCCCGAACAGGTATTGGCGCTTGACCTCCCCGGCCACGGTTCGGGGTCGATCTCTGACGACCCAGCCGACTACACCATGGCCGCCGCGGTATCTGGCGTGGTTTCGGCCACATCTCACCTCGAGCGTTTCGCCCTGGTGGGCTATTCGATGGGTGGGCGGGTCGCGCTCCACGTAGCGCTGGCCCTTCCCGACCGCATTGTTGCGCTAGCCCTCATCGGGGCCCGAGACGGGATCAACGATCCCGCCGAGCGGGCCGAGCGCATCGCCGCCGACGAAGCTTTGGCCGACCGAATCGAGTCAGAGGGCATCGAGTGGTTCGCCGACTACTGGGCCGATCGCCCCCTCTTTGCTACCCACCGGACCCGTCTATCAGCCGACCAACAGGCTGCACTGCGGGCCCAGCGGCTGGCTTGCGATCCCCGTGGCCTGGCCCACAGTTTGCGGGCCATGGGGGCTGGAGCAGTCGAGCCCGTTGGCTGCCTGCTGGGGGAGCTGGCAATGCCCTGCGCGCTAATTGCCGGGGCCGACGACGCGAAGTTCGCAGCCATCGCCCAGCAAATGGCCGCGGCCATGCCTCGAGCAACTGTCTCCTCTATTCCCGATGCTGGCCACGCCGCTCACCTGGAAGCGCCCGACGCGACCGCAGCCGCGGTGATCCAATGCATGTCGAGCTAAGTGAGGTCGCCCTCTTGCTGCGCCGTCCAGTGATGACTGGGCGGGGAGCCATCACTCAAAGAGATGGCCTTCTGGTCCGTTTACATGAGGGTGGGGTCACCGGCTGGGGAGAAGCCATGCCCCTGCCTGGATGGCCTGGTGCTGATCTGTCGGCCACACGGGAGGCATTGGAAGAGTGGGCTACTGATCCCAATCCTGAAGACCTGCCCTCCGAGCAGTTTGCCCACGGTGCGGTCGAGTTGGCCTTGCTCGATATGGAAGCCCAGCAGAGTGGTCGAAGCCAGGCTGAGATGCTCTCCAAGGGCGGGCCAGTGGCTGATGCAGTGGAGCTCAACGCCCTTGTAGCCGATGCCGAAGACGCGGTCGTCGCGGTGGGTGACGGATATGACACGGCAAAGCTGAAGGTGGGCGCGTCCGATATCGAGGTCGACGTGGTTGCAGTAGCCGCCGTGCGAGAAGCCATCGGGGAGCGTTGTCACCTGCGGCTCGACGCCAACGGAGCATGGACCGTGGATCAAGCACTGGCTGCGCTGTCCCGCTTGGAGCAATTCGATATCGAGTACGTGGAAGAGCCGGTGGCGGGAATCGAAGCCCTGACTCAAGTGGCCGAGCAATCCCCGATTCCTGTAGCGGTTGACGACAGCCTGGGTTCTGCTGATGCCGAGGTACCTGAGTCAATTCCGGTTGTCGTGGTCAAGCCCATGGTTCTCGGTGGTCCCCGAACGGCTTACGCCGCTGCCTGCCGCTGGATTGACCAGGGCCGCAGAGTCATCGTCACCAACTATCTCGACTCCGCCATCGGCCAGCATGCCGCCCTGGGCGTGGCTGCCGCCCTCCCCGGCCCCCCACAGGTCCACGGTGCAATCACGCCCGCCCTATTCGACTGCGATGTTGCTGACCTGCCGACGATTGCTGTCGGCCGCTGCCCCCTCCCAGCCCGCAGTCCCGCCGTCGCCGATGAGGGCCGTTAGGGCTCCCAGACCACGGTGTCGGTGTTGGCGTCGATGATGATGCGGTTGTCTAGGGGTTGGTCGAGGGTAATGTCAGCGGTTTGCTGGAGACCGGAGCGCTGGCACTCCTCGGTGATGACCTGGGCGTAGACGGTGATTTTGATCTGAGTGATGCCGTAGTCAACTTCGGAGTCGCTGAACTCCTCGCACTCGGTGCCCCAGTAGCGGACGGTGAGGATGCGGTCGTCGTCGGCCACCTCCACGTTGTTGATGATGCGGATCTCCCGGGGCGGCCCTTGGGGAAGCTCCTTGGTCTTGGTAGTGCAGCCCGCAACGAGCAGCGCCACAGCCAAGAGCAATGCGATTCGGGGAAAGCTCACGTTTGCTCGGCCAGGGTTGAAACTATTTCTACTGCTCGGCCAATGGACTCCCGGGCGAGTTTGTTCCAGGCCTTGGCTACTTCGGAATCGGAGTCTTCGGTCCATCCTTGCCACGTGAGCAGCGCCCCATTGCTCCTGGGAGCCACTTCGGTGAGCGCCTCATAATGATCCACCGGAGCGCCCGACACCATCCGGTAGCGCCGCTTGTGGGGGACCTCCAGCTCTACGCACACCTCGTGCAGCTCATAGCCCTGGAGCTCGAACACAACCAGCGCCCCCGGCCCGTGCGGGGGCGGATTGCCGAGCCGGGCGTAAGTGGGGGCATCTTCTGGGCCGCCGATCAAACCCAGCAAGGCGGCTAACACTGACTCCGGAGAAGCGTCAACCTCTTGGTCGATCCGATAGTGCTCTCGGTGCTTCTCCACGATCAGATCATGCCATCCGACGGGGTGGGGCAATACCGTCGGGATGTGGGACTCCGGCGGTCGCAGCTTGTGGTGGTGTGGTTGATCGGGGCGGCGGTGATCCTTCCCAACGCCACAATCGCTCCGGCCATCCCCGACATCGCCTCCGCCTTCGGCATTTCCGACCAGACCTCGGTGTTCATCTTGATGACCGCCCACGCCCCTGGCTTGTTCATGGCCTCGGTGATCGGGGTGGCCGCCGATCGCTACGGACGCCGCCGGATCATCGTCCCCTGCCTGTTGGTGTTCGGCCTGGGCGGATTGGTCATTATGGCCTCCACCAACCTGGCCATGCTGCTGACCTTCCGGTTCATTCAGGGACTGGGCTCATCGGGATTCTTGAGCCTGGCTCTGGTGATCATCGGGGACAACTACGAGGGAGTGGAGCGCACCCGGATCATCGGCCAGAACGCCCTGTCCATGAATTTGAGTGTGGCCTTGTTGCCTGCAGCCGGGGGCGTGCTCACCGAGCTGTTCGGCTGGCGGGGCCCATTCGCCTTACATGCCTTCACCATTTTGTTGGCCTTGTTCGCGGCGACCCTGCTGCCCCCCGATGAGCGGCGGACCCCCGAGCCGCTTCGCCACCAACTCCGCCAGGCCCGCCCCCACCTCATGCAGCGTGAGGTTGGAGTGCTACTGCTGGTGGCGCCATTCACATTCCTGGTTTTCTTCGCCGTGGGAATCACCACCATGCCCATCCACCTGGAGAACGAGTTCGGAGCCTCGGCCGGGATTCGGGGCGTGGTCTTGTCTCTGCCTGCGGTGTCGGCCGGATTGATTGCGCTCAGCATGGGACGCATAGCCGGCCGCCACTCCATCTCGACCATGGTGCGGGCTGGCTACATCGGGTTCATCATCTGCCTGACCGGAATGGCGCTGTCGCCCACGTTGGCCGTGATCATCGCCCCCATGCTGGTGTTGGGAGCCGCCGATCAGCTCGTGGTCGTTCCCCTGCAAAGCCGGGCCGCCTCGCTGGCCCCCGAACAACACCGAGCCGTGATGGTGGCCGCCTGGGGCACCGCCATCCGCATCGGCCAGGTCAGCGGCCCCGCCGTTGTCGCCGGCCTGCTCGCCGTGGGCGACACCCGCTTAGTCCTCTGGGCCGGCGCCGCCCTCTCCGCCGCCATGCTCATCTTCGTCACCCTCGTCCGCCCCTACATCGACCGCGACCCCGCATTCAGGTCAGCGCCATGAGCAGATCAGACACCAGAGCCGTCATTGATGCAGAGACGAAGTCGGGATCAGCACCAGGTCCTGCGGCTCGGACTGCCATCTGAACGCCGACAGCATCAGCACTGCCGAAAAGCGGGGTGAGATTCTGGATCGCCTCAGTTGTGACAGATGCGCTCAGTTCATCGTCCAGGAGCTTCTTCAGACGTTCAGCAAGGTCAGCGGTTTCTGTGGCTTGAAGCAGCCGGAGCACATCGAGTGAGTCCTTGTGGCTTAGGCGATTGAGCTCGTCAGCCCGCTCTGCAATCTTGTGAATCTTGGCCACCAGCAGCGCGCCGGGTCCAGCCACATTCATGGTGACGGAGCGATTGTCTGTGAGGTCAAGTGCGGAGATGATCATCGGTTGATGATCCAGGAGCGCCGCTTCCAGCCCCTTGGCGCGTCTTGCCACTCTCTTGCCATGGGCCAGGAGGTCAGCACTGCGTCTGTGTCTCTTGGAGCCGGCCAGAGCTTCGGGAACCATCAAGTCCACAGCGACGCCATTGGAATTGATCCAACTGCCAGGATTGTCTCCAGCTCTGAAGCCGCCTTTTGTCAATAGGTCGGCCAACAGGGGTGAGTCGCTCAGATCATTTGGGTTGATGCTGAAATCAGCGTCTGTGGTGTATTGAGCGACAGTGTCGAATAGGTCAGCTTCTCCAGTGTGGAGATAGATGGCCTGAGCCCCGACGAGGACGATGACGTCGAGATGGTCAAATAGTGCGTTGGCTGCGTCAAGGAGCGCAGAACGGGCATCGATGTAGATCGGGTCAGGAGCGCCAGGCATCTTCGTTCTCCTGCATCCATCGCAGCATCTCTTCGCCTTGTGAAGGCTCTCGTCCTGGGCCTGTCAGCAAGTCGACGCAGAGCTGACTAGGGGCGACGCATCTCAGCCCTCCTCGCCAGATAGTTCTGTCGAACACCACGGGATCGAATGGTTCGAGCAGGATGACATTTGCACTTGTCTCGATCTCCCGGAGTTTGAGTCGATCAGCGAATCTAGCGGCGTCTTCGACATACAGCGTGGCCGTCTTGGCGGGTGCGATTGGATCAAATGACTGCGCTGCAAAGGCACCGGTTGCGGCATACACGGGATCTGCCTCGTCAAGCTTCTCCAAAACCGCAGGAAGTCCCCGGGGTTCGAGAAAAGTCATTGGAGTGTTCGAGGTCGATTGGGCGTAGTCCGCTGCCCATCGGCGAATCGCGGCCTCCCAATCAACGGTCAAAACTGGACCTCGGGTTTCGCGGGTGACTATTCCCTCCCGATCCAGTAGCTCAACGACACGAGAGAGTGTGGGCGCGGAAGCTCCGCTGGTAGCTGCAAGCTCTCGGATCCCGAACGGGGGAGTGTGGTCGATGATGGCGCGAACGGCGCGAGCCGCCCCTCGGCCTTTGAGCGATTGGAGGTCGCTGTCTTGAGGCCAAGGGTCTCGATCGACACCCGTGGATGATATGAACAGCCCTGGTTGAGACACCTCGATCCGCACGTTGCCAGCCATGTCGATGTATCCGACGCCAGCGCTGTCGAGAATCTCCCGTGAGCGGGGTGAGAGATACGCGGCTGCAACCACCGGAACTGCGTCAGAAAGATCGCCGGTGCAGTACATCGCAAGCCGATCAAGTACCCGAGGCACAACACGGGGCTCAATTGTCCTCTTGGTCTCGATTGCCAGTTCAGCGCGCTCCCCATTGGGTGCAAGGACTTCTATGAGCAGATCAAGTTGGGCATCGCCTGCTCGTACTCGTTGGTTTGCTTCTCTTATGGACCACCCCGTCGGCAAAGTCGAAGCTAGGGTTCGCTCAGCGTTGCGGATGATGTCGATTTCGCGGGGCATCTCTTGTGTCGGCACTAGTCAATCCTCCTTCCACACGCCATATATGTTTCAGAAATTGTACTGTTTCGATAAGGGTGAAACAACTAGAATAATGAAACAGTCGAGGTGGGCCCCCTACGAAGCCGACCAGCCGTTCTGTCCACCGCGGTCTGCAAACTCCGCACCCGCGAACGCCGGCTCAGAACGGGGTTTCGCCAATTGTGTCGCGGTGATGGCTGTCGCTGCCAACAATTTGCTCCAACGAGAGGCGCACCAGATGCCACACTCTGGACAGACGGCAAGGAGCCCCCATGGCCAGTTTGACTGTCCCTCGAGAGGACATTGTTGAGATGTTGAAGAGGAACGCCGATTCGACGGGTCTTGGATTGCGCCGCTTCTACGAGCTCGGCAGAAAAGACCGCCTAGATCACCCTCTTCTGCGAGATCTGTGGCTCATCTGGGGCGACTTGCTGACCGAAGAGGATCTCCCTCCCGCGGCGTGAGCGAACTCCTCAAGGCAGAATCCAACACACTTGTCGCAGTGGGCGAGAAGACCTTCGCAAAGGCGTAACCCCGGCCGTTTGCCGAAGCAGGGACGGTTCCGGGGTCTAGGCCAGCAATTGTACGAGGTGCCGAAGGATGGGGCAACGACGTTGAGCCATATCCGCCTGTTGTCGTTTGGCAGAAAGCCGACTTGGCTGTCAGCCAGCACGAGCCCGTTGGACTCTCTTGTAGGCGCCGGTCATATTGAGGCGCCAAGTCAACATCTGTTTGCTGACTCCCCACCGCGTTTGCGCCTCCTGCCGTGTAAATCGGCCACGCGCAACAGCGAGCGCCATGTCTTCAGTAACGAGCATGACTCCAGCTAGCCAGTCAGCCTCATCTTCTTTGGTGGGATCCCAAATTCTGCAGCCGGTCACTCCGTCAAGTGCAGGAGTTGGCTCGTGGAGAAGGAGGCCATGACTCAATTCATGGGCCAGACTGCTGTTTCGTCTTGCTTTGGAGTGGAAATCGTTGAAAACGATGACCCTGTGGCGGCCGTCAAAGACGGTGCAGGCGGAGAAGACATCTGGTTCTTCGGAGAGGAGGTAGGAGGCGCCGACGCACTGGTCTTCCAAGGCACTAAGCGGGAGAGTGGGGATGGCGAGGTGTTGGGCGAGGGTGTGCGGGTCGAGTCGGTCAAATGGGCCGAGACCCAATTCGCCCCGTATTTCGCTTGCTAGATCCGCGGCCTCCGTCTTGAAGCCTCGTCGAAGTTGCACCAGTTACTCCTGCGTTCGTAGCTGTTCGTAGGTCACCTGGATGACTTGGTCGAGGGCACTGGCTGCTTCTGGGGTGAGGTTCTTGTCTGATCGCAAGTAGGTAGAAATCACCGCTAATGGTTCAGGGTTTGGCAGGGCAGAGTCAGATCGCACAAAGTCGTTTGTCTGTAGTCCTGACCAGGTGACTAGGGCTGCAAGACCATCAACATCGGGGCGCTTGCCCTGTGCCATCCGGGTGAGGGTTGAAGCGCTGACACCTGACTCAGCTGCCACCTGCTTCCAGTTCAGGCTTCTTGTTTGTCGGGTCAGGTCGAGCGCATCAAAGAACGCCTCGATATCGAACCACCCAATTTTCTCGGTCACGGCCCCCTCCGGTGATTGCGATAGTGAAATCGACATGCTATCCTGCAATTGCTCAATAGCAACTGAGCATCTGAATAACAATCACGAAAGTGAGGATAGCTGATGACTAGGCCAGAGACCGGGAAGGGTGGAGACAAGCCAAGGGGGCCCGTGCATATCACGGTCAATCGTCAAGACATCGAAATCGACGGACCACGGGACAGCGGGCTGGAGAACAAGGAGGCTGCGATTGAGCAGGGTCTGGCCATCGATCTGGGTTTTCAGTTGGCGATGGAGACGCCGGAAGGGGAGCAGAAGATCATTGGCGACAACGATGTTGTTGAGG
>JAPPKI010000500.1 GCA_028820035.1 bacterium
GTGCTGATGCCCTTCTGCATCGCTTTGCCGAAGCCGGTGGGCAGATCGATGGGGTCGTTGGCCTCGGCCAGCAGGGATTCGAAGTACTCGGGCTCGAAGAGGGCCGGGTCGTAGGCCTTGAGGCCCTCGGGGCCGCGTTTTTCCCAGTGGCTGAGGAGGTCGCACACCATCTGGGCGCCCCAGGTGACCCCGCCTTCCAAGAAGCCGAGGCGCAGGTCGGGGAAGCGGTGGGTGACCCCGCCGAAGAAGATCGACTTGGCGGTGGCCTCGCTGGCCGTGCCGAAGTTGCCCATGTGGTTGTAGGTGAAGTTGCTGACTGAGCGTCGGCCGTCCCAGCCCATCGACCCGGAGTGGAGGCTGGCCGGGGTTTGCAGATCCACTAGGCGCTGCCACAGCGGGTCGTAGTCGTAGGCCGAGTCGAGGCCCAGCGAATCGATCCACGTGGCCATCTCGCCTCCGGCCGGGACCTGGCGGGGAACGAATCCTCCGATCATCACTGCTTTGAAGCCCAGCTCGGTGACCGCGAAGTCGAGCTGCTCGATGGCCTCGTCGGGGGTGTGGGTGGGAATGGCCGCCACCGGGGTCAGGCGGTCTTGCAGGCCCTGGTAGCTGTCGGCCAAGTAGCGGTTGAGCGCTCGGCAGAGCTTGTTGCGCACCTCGTCGTCTTTGTAGGCGGGGAAGTTGAGTCCGATGCTGGGGTAGCACACCGCGAAATCCATGCCCAGCTCCTCGATGCGGTCGTGGAACATCGCCGGGGACACTGCGGTGGCGAAGTCCCGGGTGTTGGCCAGCGGCAGCGCCCACCACGGCCCCCGGAAGGAGCGCCGGGCCAACCGCTCATCGGCGGGTAGGCCCGACCAATTGGGCTCTCCGTTGAACGAGCAGTTGGCCATCTGGGGGTACAGCCCGCCGTCGAGTCCTTCGTCGAGGCAGTACTGGTGAAGGGCCGGGTAGTGCTCGAACACATGCCCGTCGGCGTCGATGACCGGATGGCCGAGGTCGGCTCGGATGTCGGCTGCGGATCGCTGGCTGCTCATGCCGAAACGCTACCTACTACCGTTGGTGGTTGTCTCCGTGACACCCGATTGAGAAGGTTCAAATCATGAGCACCGTCGCACCTGTTCGTTCTTGCATCTCGGCTGACTCGCACGTCACCGAGCCCGACAACACCTACATCGACTACATCGACCCCAAGTTTCGGGATCGGGCCCCCCGGGTGGATTGGGATGACGATATGGGCGCGTTCATGTCCATCGACAACGGCCGCAACCGGATGCCCTATGGAATGATCGCGGCGGCGGGCAAGAGCTGGCACGAGATCAGCCTGTCGAGCGGCACCCGTTGGGAGGACCTGCACCCCGGCGGCTACGACCCGGTAGCCCGGCTCGATGAGCAGGACCGCGATGGAGTGGTAGCCGAGGTGATCTATCCGTCGGTGGGCATGACCATCTGCAACCACCCTGACGCCGACTATAAGAAGGCGTGCTTCGACGCCTACAACCGCTGGATCGCCGAGTTCAACTCCCACGCTCCTGAGCGGTTGATCGGCTTGGGCCAGACCGCGGTGCGGTCGGTGGACGAGGCCATCGCCGACTTGGAGGCCATGAAGGCTCTCGGGCTGAAGGGCGTCATGCTGCCCGGTTACCCGGCCTCGGGGATCGACTACGACGCCCCCGACTTTGACGCCTTCTGGGAGGCGTCGGTATCGATGGGCATGCCGCTGTCGTTCCACATCCTCACCTCGGGCAATGACCACCCCATGGCCGCCCAGTTCCGGGGACCCAAGATCAACTCGTTTTTGGGGATCATCCGCGGGAATCAGGACATCATCGGCACGCTGATCTTCGGCGGCGTGTTCGAGCGCCATCCCGACCTGCGGGTGGTGTGCGTGGAAGCCGACGCCGGCTGGGCGCCCCACTGGATGTACCGGGCCGACCACGCCTACAACCGCCACCGCAACTGGCTTGAGAGCGCCGAGCTGCCCAAGAAGCCCAGCGACTACTTCCGGGAGAACGTGTACCTCACCTTCCAGGACGACTGGGTGGCGTTCAAGCTGCTCGACCTGATGAACGTTAACCGGGTGATGTGGGCCAACGACCACCCCCACTCCGACGCCACCTGGCCGTGGTCGCAGGAAATGCTCACCGAGCAGACCAGCCACATGACCGACCACCAAATCGACCGCGTCCTCCGCGACAACTGCGCCGAGCTATACGGGCTTGCTGTCTGAGGTTTGGGATCCTCAATCCCCCCAGATTTCAATAGATGCCTCGCCTTGTGGGGGGCGACTCGCATTTCTGTCGGGCAGTCATTTGGGAATGCCGTCTAGAGATACTTGATGAGGTGCTGACGGTCCCCAGTGGTCACTTGGTGGGATCGCAGCCTGGTGTGGTGCATGTCACCCGATGTCCTTCGCCGTTGACCCATGTCGTGCAGGTGTGATGATACGAGCCGATCAAACAGGCATATTGGGTATCGACAGCGGCGGTCTGGCCGGGCTGTTGCCAATAGGCCAACGTCTCCTCTGGAGACGGATCATCAACGGGCGGTGCAGGGGTAGCCGTCGGTTGCGGATCAGGCTCGGGCTCGACAACTGCGCAGGCTCCCTCGGGAAGTGCATCAGAATTCGTGCTGCAAAGCCACTCCAGCAGCGCCGCTAACAGCTCCTCGGTGACTACGAACCCCGGCTGCTGCTGCTCAGTCTCGGTGTCCTGGGCGGCGGCTGAGCCGCCGAGCACCAGCGCGGCGGCGATCATGATTGCCAGTAGCCGTCTCATGGGTGGCCCCCTTCGGCAGGCCAAATTCGATGCCGTCGAATACCCAAGACCGAGCCGAAGGGAGCCAGGCGCGAACCCGGCCCCTTCTCGGCCATGGGTATTTTCGACGGCGAGCGAAACCTGCTCAGCCCGTCAAACCCTGTCCGTTTTGTAAACAGGTTCTTAGAGGCCGAGCGGATAGGTGAACCACATCGTTTCCTGAATCGCTCGGCGGACGCGCGGATTGGCGCGTATCCGCAGGTGAAAGGTTTCTCAATGAGATATCCCTCGACAGCGTTATCCCAGGTAGGCTACCTATCCGCGCGGCCTCTTAGGGGCCGAGCGGATAGGCGGGTTATGTGGGGTTCCATCGGTTTTTCCAGTCGATGAGTTTGGCGGTGATGATGATGGTGACGGCGAGGTGCAGGGCGGCGTGGCGGCTGTGGGGTTTTCGGTCGGTGTTGCGGCGAAGTTGCCCGTAGTTGGACAGCCAGGAGTTGGCGGACTCGACGATCCAGCGCTGTCCCAGGGGTTCGGCCTTTGGGCGGCCGCGGGCCTGGCCGGGCCGGCGTTTGGGGGTGCGCGCGATGTCGTCGATCCCATATCTGAGGCAGGTTTTGAGCACGGGGGCGCCGGCGTAGCCCCGGTCGAGGTGGATGGTCTCGATGTCTGCGATCAGCCCGGTGTCGGCAACCGCGGCCAATGTAGGCTCCAACATGGTCTGGTCGTTGACGTTGGCCGCGTCGGCGGCCCAGCCGACCGGGATGCCGTGCCGGTCTGTCGCGATGGACCACTTCCACCCGAGTTTTCCCCTGTCAACAGGGCTTTTGCCGGTCCCCTCGCCTCCGCAGGGCGCCTTATGGGTTGACCCGTCCACGCAGACATCGGACACATCGAGGCCCACGATGCGGTCGAACGCCGCCAGCGCCTCTGAGCACAGCTTGTCGAACACGCCTGCCTCGACCCACTCGTCGCGCCGCGCCCGAAGCGTGGTGTCCGACACCCGCCATTCCAAGATCGCCTCAATGCTCGTCCACGACGCGCCGGTCACCAGCCGGATCAACAAACCCCAAAAGCACAGCCGGTCCGACACCCTCGGCCTGTGACAGCCCAGAGAATGCGACCGATCCCGGCGCGGCAACAAGGCATCGACCGCCTCCCACACAGCATCCACGACCTCACGGTCAAACGCGCGCATAATGACAGATACCTCCACCGAGTCGTTGAGTTGGTCCTACCCGACATCAAAGCCGGGACAACACAACGACCGGTGGATGGTCACCTATCCGCGCGGCCCCTTAGTCAATTTTTGGAATTTCTAATATATATTTCCGGGAGGATTATGTCATTGGGGTTGGTATAATTTCATCTATGGAATTTACGTTGAATCTCAGTACAAGCGGCAGTGACGCCGGCGTTGCTGCGGGTTTCGGGTTCCCGGACTATTCGGAGGCGGGTGCTTCGGAGCTGTTGGGCTTGATGGGCGAAGCTGATCTGTTGCGCCGTCGGGCGGAGGGCTATCTGGTCGGCCTGGTCGTCCGCTACGGCGAGCTCGAGGGGCCGGGCGCGGCAGCGACGGTGTGCCACCAGCTCGGCATCAGCGCCTACCGGGCCCGCCGGCTGGCCAAGACGGCCCAAGGCGTCGCGGCCATGCCGCAGATTCTTGGCGCGGTACAAGATGGGCGCATCTCTGCCGATCAAGCCGGGGTGGTCGCCGAGTCGCACAAGCGGGCGCCGATGAGCGAACAAGACCAGCAGGAACTGCTGGATTTGGGCGGCTGGCAGAGCCACGATGAGTTCAAGAAGTCAGTCACCGCCCGCGAGGACCAGCGCCGCGCCGATGACGGGATGGGCCGCGCCGAGCGCCAAAGAGCCTGCCGCTCCTTCAAGGTGTTCGACGGCAGCGGCGGCATGGTCGTGTTGCACGCCGAGCTAGATCAGGTGTCCGGCGAGCGGGTCAAAATCGCTGTTGACGCCATGAGCACAAAGATGCTCGGCGACGACATCGCCTTCGACCCCATCCGCACCTTCGAGCAGCGCAACGCCGACGCGCTGGTAGTGCTCATCACTCAGCAGCCCGCCGAATCCCCAAGCGCGTCCGATTGCGGGATTAGGCCGCAGAAGACCGTGCTGGTGGTGTCCGCCGACTACGACGCCATCGAGGGCCAACTCAAGAACGCCGGACTCATCGACGGGACGCCCATCGACCTCGACGAGCTCCGCCGCCTCGCTTGCGAGGCGCAAATCGTGCCGATGATCTTCGCAGCCGACGGGCAACCCCTCTACATGGGAAGAGCCCAAAGAGCAGTCACCAAGGCCCAAAAGCTGGCCCTCTACCGCCGAGACCGCGGCTGCGCAGGCTGCGGCATCCGACCACAAGCCTGCGAAGGACACCACATCCAGCCATGGGACCACAACGGACTCACCGACATGCCCAACCTGGTGCTGCTGTGCCCCAAGTGCCACAGGAAAGTCCACAAGCATGGCCACATTCTTGAGCACGACTCCGAAACAGGCCGGCACCGCCTGCTACCCCCACCCCGGCCCAGCCCCAAAACTCACACGCCGCCCCCACAGCCTCCACCCCGACAACAGCAAATCGCCGCCTGAACCCACGCCCCCAACCCCCGCACACTCCATTGCCATGATTTGATGGAGGCTGTGCAGGCATCGATGCCGAGGCTGATAGGACTGGCAGCAGGCCTGATGCTTCTGGCCAGTAGCTGCCAGTCAGACCCGTCGATTCTGGAACAAGCCCTTGACCCCGGCACCGCGGTTCCCACCGAGGAGCCCCCGCCCACGGCACTCTCTTCGCCAACGCCATCGGAGGATTCGACCCAGGGGCCTGTCCCCACCGAGGCGCCAACCCCGGCTAAGAGGCCAAACCCCACTGAGGCGCCAGCCCCGACCGATGGGCCAGTCCCCATCGATGGGCCAAGCCCGACCGAGGTCTCAGGTCCAACGGGAGGATTTGGGGGTTCGGTTCACTACGTGCCGTCGGTAGTTGCCCCCTTACCAGAGGGTTCCAGGTTGGAGGGGCAACCGTTCGCGCCTTCTGGGGCCATGCCCTCGGCGATCATTGCGTCGACGGAGGACTGCGACATCGTCACAATTGGCTCTCAGTCGAGTGAGCTCGTGGTCCTGTGGGACTACAGCACGAGCGACTATCGATCCTTGGATTGCAGCGATCAGGGATCTGAGTATCGGGAGAACACCGGAATGGCGGAGATCGCTGCCGGTTACATCGACGATGTCGAGTGGTCTGATCCCAAATATGTCTTGCTCAGTATGTGCTGCGAGCCAGGGGTGGGCAGGTTTGAGGTCTTGGACATTGAGGAGGACGACCTGCCGATCTGGATGGCTCTGAATGGGTACTCACCATGGATCGACAGTCTGGGCACGTTTTTATTCAGTGCTTCTGGTGTTGGTGATGCGATCGTCTCTTTCGGCACCGTTCCCTTCCAGGTCAGCTACGACGACTCTTCTGAACCGAGTCATCCTTACTATCGGCTTCTGGGAGATGTTCTCTACAAGCATTTAGTGCTGGAAGAGGGAAGTGCTTCTACCCTGCGGTGGAGCGTTGGCCAATCAACGTGGGTGGGTGGGGACGACATCGTGGTGAGGATTATGACCATCCTGAGCGACCGCGGGTGGTACCCATGGGTGGCGAAGATAAGTCTGGAAGGAGGGGCCACCGTATCGAACGCCCGCGGCTCAGGGTGGATGCTGCCTAGAGGCGACCGACTGGGGAATCTCGTGGTCGCCGAGCAGACATGCGTCCCGATTCCATATCTGGCGGGGTGTGTCGGGCTATCGGCAAGAGTCGTAGTGGTCGACTCACAGACCCTCACGCCGCTCTACGAAGTCGAGGTAGACGACACCATTGTCGATATGGACTTGGTGCGGGGCTGGTTGCTGGTAACCCTGGTAGACGGGCGAATGGGCACGTTGGATCTGAGCGATGGGACGTTCACCGTCTTGGCCAACGGCATCCGCAATGCCGTTTGGCGGGAGTAGGGGGCTAGGCTGTAATTCGGCAATCATGGGAGTATGTTGTCGGCAATTATAGGAGTTTCATCTCGGCAGATATAGGATTTAGATATGACTGATTCGAGGATCAGAGCGGAAGACCTGTATCCCCGAGCTGTGGAATGGCTGGTAGCTGAGGAATTGTTGCCGACCTTTCCCGCGCTGATGGTGGTTGGCCCTCGGGGTTGTGGCAAGTCCACGTCGATGGGCCGGTTCGCCGATGCCACCCTCGACCTGTCCGAACCCGGAGATCGACTGGTCGCCGCTGAAGACCCTGATGGGGCACTGGCAATAACAGACGGCACGCTGTTGGTGGACGAATGGCAAGAGGCCCCCGAAATCCTCGGCGCGATCAAGCGAGCTGTGGATTCCGATCGCTCCCGCCGTCCAGGGCGGTTTATTGTCAGCGGCTCGGTTCGGGCGGCCCAACAGGCGGACACATGGCCGGGCACGGGGCGCCTCATCCGAGTCCGGATGCACGGTCTGACCCGAGCAGAGCTGGAGCGCACCGAGCGGTACAACCCCATCGACGTTCTGTTCAATCTCGGTCAGGTGCAATTTGGGCAATCGGGTTGGAGTCGCAACGACTACCTCGAGGCAGTGGTGGGTGGACGGTTTCCGGTGGCGGTGGAGTTGAGCGGGAGGAATCGTCGTCGGTGGTATCGCGCCTATGTCGAACAGCTCATCGACCGGGATTCGCAGCAAGTCTCCGCTCGCCTGCCGCGTGCGGGAAAGATGCGCTCGGTGTTGGAGTCGCGCGCCGCGAGAACGGGCCTGGAACTCAACAAGCAGGCCACAGCCCGTGATGCTGGCGTTGACTTCAAGACCGCGGATGGCTATCTCGGCTTGCTTGAAGACCTCAGCGTCATCAGCCGCATCCCGGCTTGGCACACGAAGCGGCTGCAACGGCTGACCCGCTCGCCCAAGGTGGTCTTGTCGGATCATGGGATGGCTGCCCACCTTCTCAACGTTGATCCCGTTTCGCTGGGCCGAGATTCGGCATTGGTAGGGCAGATGTTCGAGACCTTCGCGGCAACGGAACTGCTGGCTCACATCGAAACTGCACAAGAAGAAGTCCAGATGTTCCATCTAAGGGACCGCGACGGCAAGGAGGTGGACATCGTGCTGGAGAGCCACGGCAGAATCGTGGGAATCGAAGTCAAGTCTTCGAGCATCGTCAGCCGCGATGACGCCAGAGCGCTTCTGTGGCTGAGAGATCGGCTGGGGGATGACTTCGCAGGCGGTGCGATCCTGAGCAGCGCATCGGTGCCATTCCAAATCGATGACCGAGTATGGGCGCTACCCCTTAGCGCGTTGTGGGATCCCCCTGGTCGCTAACGCGAATGGCGTGCCAGATCCGTCCTGGGGTGCAGGGCATGTCGATGTGGGTGACGCCGAGGTGGGACAGGGCGTCGACGATGGCGTTCTGCACGGCGGGGGGTGCCGCGATGGCGCCGCTTTCGGCCACCCCTTTGGCCCCGAGAGGATTGCGGTCGGTGGGGGTTTCGATGAAGTGGGTCTCCACCTCCGGTACATCACTGGCTGCGGGTACGAGGTAGTCGGCCAGGGTGACGGTGAGCGGGTTGGCGTCGGCGTCGTAGCGCATCTCCTCGAACAGGGCGACGGCGATGCCCTGAACGGCCCCGCCCTGCACCTGGCCCGAGGCCATTACCTCGTTGAGAAGTCGGCCGCAGTCGGTGACAGCTACGTGGCGAAGCAGGTCCACGGCGCCGGTCTCGGAGTCCACCTCCACGACGGCGACATGGGTGCCGCCGGGGAAGGTGGGTTGCCCTTGGTCGAAGGCGGCGGCGGCCTCGGTGCCGGCTAGGTCTCCCAGAGGAATCCCTGTGCTGGGCGATCCCCGCACACCCAGGGTGGCATCGGATCGCAGCTCGATGTCCGACACCGCGGCCTCTAACAATTCGGCGGCCCGTTCCTTAAGTACCTCTCGTAGCCGGTTGGCCACTTCCACGGCCGAGCTGCCAGCCAGCGACGCCGAACGGGAGCCGAAGCTGCCCAGGGCTGATCGGAAGCGGCCGGTGTCGGGGGCAGCCGCCACGATCAGGGCGGGGTCCAGCCCCAAGGCGTTGGCAGCTAGGTGGGCGACAACAGTCTGCATCCCCTGACCAATCGGGGCTATGCCCGCGTCGATCTCGATGCGGCCGTCGCCGGTCACCCGGGCCGAGGCCGGTTGGCAAGGTTCATGGCGACCGGTGAAATCGGCCCAGCAGCTCAGGCCGATGCCGAGGAGCCGGTGATCTCCCGACACTCTGCGGGCCGCCTGCTCTTCTCGGAGCTTTGGGTAGCCGATTTTGGCGAGAGCCTGCTCCAAAGCGCCGAGATGGTCGGCTTCATCCATGGTCAGTTCGCCGGGGGTCTGTCGGGGGAAGTCCTCTGGCCGAAGCAGGTTGCGGCGGCGGAGTTCAGCCGGGTCCAGATCCAGAGCTCGCGCCAGGTTATCCATGGCCCGCTCCAGCAGCCCGATGGCCTCGGCTCGGCCTGGACCTCGGTAGGGGCCAGTGGGAACAGTGTTGGTCATCACCGCCGAAGCGGTTACCGCAACCTGGTCGATCCGGTAGGGGCCGGGGAGCAGCCGCTGGGTTTGCAGCGGCTCAAATGCGCCCATTCCTGCGTAGCCGCCCACGTCGGCGTTTACTTCGGCTTCCAGCGCGGTGACAGTACCGTTTTGGTCGGCGGCCAGAGTGATGCTCTGGTCTTGGTCCCGGGCCTGCATCGACAGAAGATTCTCGGTCCGGGTTTGGACGAGGCGCAGCGGACGGTTAAGCCCCTGGCAGAGACGGGCAGCCACGGCAAACAGGCCGTTCTCGCCCCAGCACTTGCCCCCGAAGCCACCTCCGATGGGGGGAACCACCACGCTCACCTGATCATCGGGTAGGGCCAGAATGCTGGTCAGCTCATCGTGGGTGAGAGCGGGCATCTGAGAGTTGACGTGTATCACCACCCGGTCCTCGTTGGGGGCGACGAGGCCGGCTATCCCCTCAATCGGGGAGCACGCCACCCGGGGATAGTGCTGAGAGACGGTAACGGTCGCGTCGGCTTGGTCGAGGGCGGGACGGACGGAGGCCGGATTGCCGGGTGGGACGGTGAGCACGATGTTGGATCCGTGCCGGGGATGCAGGAGCGGTGCTTCTTCGTCGGTGGCAGAGGCTAGGTCGGTGAGTGGGTGCAGCGGTTCATAGTCGACCTCCACCATCTCGCAGGCATCGGTCGCAATCGCTTCGCTAACCGCAACGACGACGGCCACCGCCTCGCCGACATAGGCCACCGATCCCTGGGCCAGGGGGGGTCGGCTGATCTCGGTGGGAGTAATTCCCTCCACGCTCGGTTGAGTGATCAGCTCAAGATCGTCGGCAGTGAATACTCCAACGACGCCGTCGAGAGCCGCTGCGGCTGATCTGTCGATGGTGACAATTGCGGCTCGGGCCACGGTGGACCGCACAAAGCCCAACCAAAGGGCGCCTTCAGCATTGAGGTCGCCGCCGAAGCGGGCTAGGCCGGTCAGTAGGTCGAAGTCTTCGACCCGGCCTTCCCAAGTGCTCACGGCTAGAAGTCTCTATAGGGCTTCTTCGATGACGGTGCCCTTGAAGAAGTCGGAGTTGGTGCCGGCCCACAGCGACATCGGGTGCTCGAAGGTGAAGGCCCGGAAGTCGGCCTCGTCGAGGATGCCGTCGTCCACTAACTCGTAGGCTTCGGGCAGCACCTCTCGCACGTCGGGGACATCCCAGTGTCCCACGTCAGAGGCAAAGATGCCCTTCACCACTTGACCCCTCGGCGTCACCGTCCGGTTGAACCCGATGGCGGTCATGGGGTCGTCGGCCTCGCAGCCAAAGTGGAAGCGGTCCCAGATGGCCAAGATGTCGTCCACGGTGTCCACACCGCTGAGGGCGAACTCGTCGATGGTGGCCGGGTCTTCGTCGGGCTCGCTCAGCATGTGCAGCGCCTCTTGGAGGCGGTCGCGGTGGCTGTTGGCCGCTTCCGTCCCGAACTTGTCGAAGAGCTGGCCCAGCTCGTCCATGTCCACCGCGGCGGGGTCGTAGTGGCCGATGGCGTCGCGGTTGCGCTTCTCCCAGTGGCCGATCACATCCGACAGCAGGTTCACCCCCCAGGCCACGCCCCCTTCTAGGAAGGCCCAGCGCAGCTCGGGGAAACGGTGGGCCACCCCTCCCATGAACACCGCCCGACACAGGGCCTCGCCCGCGGCGGCGAAGTTGCCCAGGTGGTTGTACACGTAGTTGGTCTCCGAGGTGCGGCTGCCCCAGCCCATGCCCGCGGAGTGGAAGGTGGGCGACACGCCCAGCTCGGTGCACCGCCGCCATACCGGGTCGTAGTCGTGGGGGGAGTCCATGCCCAGGGTGTCCATGCGGCGGGCATGGCGGTGGCTGGTGTTCTCCGGGTCCACCGGCCGGGGCACCAGCCCGGTCATCATCACCGGGCGCATGCCCAACTCGCCCACGGTGAAGTCCAGTTCGGCGATGGCCTCTTCGGGAGTGAACATCGGGATGATGGCCACCGGCATGAGCCGGTCGGAGTAAGGCTCGTACGCCTGGTGGAAGTAGAGGTTGAACGCCCGAGCGGCGCCAAGGCGCAGATCCTCGTCTTCCAGGCCCATGCATGTCAGCCCGTAGGTGGGATAGAGCACGGCCAGGTCAATGCCGATCTCGTCCAGCCGCTCGTACAGCAGCTTGGGCAGCAAAGCGGTGGCCCGGTCGAGGGTGTTGCGGGCCGGCAGCCCCCACCATGCCGAGCGCATCATCCCGGCGGCCCGACGCTGCTCCAAGCTCAGGTCGATGGATTTCCGGGCCCCGTATTCGACCACCTTGAACTTGTCCACCAACTCCGTTCCGCCGACGGTGGCCATGATGTCGTGGACCTCGGGCAGGAACTCGATGATGTGGCCATCGGAGTCGATTATGGGATGGTCGATGGCGTCGCGGATGCGCCGCACCTCGGCGCTGGGCTCAAAGCTCATGGGGGACACACTACGACCCCAGTGAATTGCGGTGTCAGGCGTACACTTCGGAATCATGCGAGGCATCATCAGCTTCGGGGGCTACGTGCCGTACCGGCGGCTGGACCGGTCGGCCATTGCTGCGGTGATGGGCAAAGGGGGCGGCCGGGGTACAAGGTCGGTGGCTTCCTACGACGAAGACACCACCACGATGGGAGTGGAGGCTGCTCGACTGGCCCTGCGCCCGGTTGAAGCTGAGCCCCTGGCACTGTGGTTCGCCACCGCCGACCCCGCCTATCTGGAGAAGACCAACGCCACCGCCATCCACGCCGCCCTGCGGTTGGATGCCTCGGCGGGTGCGCTGGACTTCGGGGGCGCGGTGCGCTCGGGCATCGGGGCTCTGCGAACCGCCTTGGGTGCGATTGGACCGACGTTGGTGGTGACCGCCGACATGAGAGGCGGTCTGCCCACCGGCGCTGATGAGGCCAACGGCGGCGACGGCGCCGCCGCATTCTTGATCGGCACCGAGGACGACGGACCGGTGGTGGCCGAGTTGCTGGGGTCGGCATCGGCCACCGAGGAGTTCGTGGACCGCTGGCGCCAGCCGGGCTCGCCCAGCACCGGCCAATGGGAGGAGCGGTTCGGCGAGACCCGCTACGGCCCGTTGGCTGACCAAGCCTGGAAGGAGGCGCTGAGCGCAGCGGGCATCGGCGCCGACGATGTGGATGTGGCGGTGGTCACCGGGTCTCACGGCCGAGCGGTCAAGCGGGTGGCGGGCCGGCTCGGCGTGGCTCGGGTGGCCGACGACTTGGCCGCGGCTGTGGGCAACACCGGCACCGCCCATCCGGGATTGGTGCTGGCCAACGAACTGGAGCAGGCCGAACCCGGCCAGACCATCGCGGTGGTGATGCTGGCCGACGGGGCGGAGGTGCTAATTCTGCGGGCCACTGAGGCTTTGGCCGCTTACGCGTCGGCCCTTCCTGTGGCCGATCAGATCTCTGCGGGCGCCGAGGTGAGCTACGCCACCTTCTTGCAGTGGCGGGACATGATCCGGGCGCAGCCCCCGAATCGGCCCGAGCCCACCCGTCCGTCGTCGTCGGCCGCGGCCCGAGCCCAAGACTGGAAGTACGGATTCGTGGGCAGCCGGGGGACAGAGAGCGGGACGCTGCACCTGCCGCCGGCCCGGGTGTCCATCCGCCCCGAGGACGAGCTCGACGCCATGGACCCCGCACCCATGGCCGACGTCGGAGCCACCGTGGTGACCTTCACCATCGACCGGCTGGTGTATTCGGTGAGCCCGCCGGTGGTGTTCGCGGTGGTGGACTTCGACGGGGGCGGGCGACTCCCAGTGGAGCTGACCGACGTGGACCCCGATGCGGTCCGCATCGGACAGCGGGTGGAGATGACTTTCCGGCGGCTGTACGAGGCTGAGGGCATCTACAACTATTTCTGGAAGGCGCGCCCGGCGCGGTCTTCATCGGGGGACTAGGAGGCGATCGATGGCCAGTCATGGCATCAAAGACCAGGTGGCGATTATCGGAATGGGGTGTACCCAGTTCCGTGAGCACTGGGACAAAGGCACCGATGATCTGCTGATTGACGCTGCCACCGCGGCGTTCGACTCCGCCGGCGTGGCCAAAAACGACGTGGATGCTTTCTGGCTGGGCACCGCTTCCAGTGGCATGAGCGGGTTGACGCTGAGCCAGCCGCTGAAACTGGAGGGCAAGCCGGTGACCCGGGTGGAGAACTTCTGCGCCACCGGATCAGAGGCGCTGCGCCAAGCCTCCTACGCGGTGGCCAGCGGGGCCTACGACATGGCCATGGCCATCGGGGTGGAAAAGATCAAGGACTCCGGCTACCAGGGGCTGAACGCTGCGCCCGCCCCCCACGACGGCACCAAGCGGAACCTCACCGCCGCGGCCATGTACAGCCTGGTGCTGCCTGCGTACGCCGCCCGCTACGGGGTGGACGAGGACGAGTTGCGCATGGTGGTGGCCAAAATTGCCGAGAAGAACCACCGCAACGGGGCGCTCAACCCGCTGGCCCAGTTCCGCCGGGAGATGCCGGCCGAGAAGATCTGCGAGATGGCCTCGGTGGCCGGGCGGTTATCGGTGTTCGACTGCTCCGGCGTGGCCGACGGTTCGGCCGCCGCCATCGTGGTGCGGGCGGCCGATGCCCACAAGTACTGCGAGGATCCGCTGTACATCAAGGCGCTGTCGTTCGTGTCGGGCACCGGCGGCGGGCTCA
>JAPPKI010000047.1 GCA_028820035.1 bacterium
TGCAGTGGCTGGTGGCCGGCGAAGAGGTGCAGCGCCAGACCGGGCGCCACGCCGCAGTTGAGCCCACCACGTTCACCCGAGCGCTGTCGGTGGACGGCATCGACGTGAACACCGGTTTTCCGCCCCGCTCGGCCCGGGACTTCGCTGTGGTGGTGGAGTGGATGGAGAGCCTGGGGTTGAAAGACCAATTCGAAGAGTTCTTCTTCTTGGAGATGGGCACCCAGCTCGAAGAGGACTTGCACCTGTCGCAGATCGGCCAGGATCCCGAGGTCACCGCCATGTTCGGCGCTGCTCGGGAGGCAGTCCGTTTCATCGCCCAGAACATCACCGCCCATGAGTTTTTCATCGGCGCCCAGGAGCGGGGTTTGGCGGTGGGCATCATCTACTCGCCCGAAGAGGTGTTGGCCGACCCCCATTTCCAGGAAAGGGGATTCCCCGTTGAGGTGGAGCACGAGGACTTGGGCCGCAGCTTCACCTACGTGGGAGCGCCCTATATCGCCCCCAAGTCCCCCTACCGAGTCCGCCATCGGGCCCCCCGCATAGGCGAGCACAACCACCTGCTCGCCTAGGCTGCCGCAGTGCCATCCCGTCACCCAGTCATCTGCGGCATCGGCCTGAGCGATTACCCGGTGGCACCCCATCTGAACTCGGTCCAGCACCACGCCCTGGCCGCTCGCCGGGCTATTGCCGACTGCGGCATCGCCAAATCGGCCATCGACGGCTATGTCAGCACCAGCGGCGGGGGACCGGCAGCGGGGGATGACGCCGTGTCCATGGCCGAGTACCTGGGGGTGAACCACCGCTACATCGACGGGACCATGGTGGGGGGATCGTCGTTCGAGTTCCATGTGCAGCACGCCGCGGCGGCGATACGAGAGGGGTTGTGCGACACCGTGCTGGTGACCTACGGCTCCGACCAGCTCACCCGCATGGGCCGGGTGCTGGGCACCGGCGGTTTTCAGCGCGATGCCCAGCCAGTGACCGGGGCCATGCAGATGGCCACGCCGTACGGGTTGCCCCTGGTGGGGGCCTACGCCCTGGCTGCGCGCCGCCACATGCACGAGTTCGGCACCACCTCGGAGCAATTGGCCGAGATCGCAGTAGGGGTCCGGGAGTTCGCCGGACTCAACCCCGATGCCCGCTACCGCGACCCCATCACCGTGGACGACGTGGTGAACAGCCGCATGATCGCCGATCCACTGCACAAGCTGGACTGCTGCGTGATCACCGACGGGGGCGGGGCGCTGGTGATGACTACCGAGGAGATCGCCAAAGACCTGCGCCAGACCCCGGTCTATGTGCTGGGGGCAGCGGGCACCCAGACCCACTGGAACATCCACCAGATGCCCGACTTCACCGAGATGGGCGCCGCAGTCTGCGGGCCGGAGGCCATGGGCCAGGCGGGGGTGACGCCAGGCGACATCGACACCGCCCAGCTCTATGACAGCTTCACCATCACCGTGATGCTCATGCTGGAGGGCTTGGGCTTCTGCGGTCGGGGAGAAGGCGGTTCCTATGTG
The DNA here is from genome assembly GCA_028820035.1 of bacterium. Lineage (GTDB taxonomy): Bacteria > Actinomycetota > Acidimicrobiia > Acidimicrobiales > Bin134 > Poriferisocius. The sequence continues at coordinate 1,521 of JAPPKI010000047.1, forward strand.
GAAGAGGGCCATCTGCGCCGAGGCGGCTCAATGCCCACCAACACCGACGGCGGGGGACTCTCGTCTAACCATCCGGGAATGCGGGGCATCTTTTTGCTGATCGAATCGGTGCGCCAGCTCCGGGGCGACGCCGGCGAAGCCCAGGTGCCCGACGCCGAGTTGGCCTTGGCCTGTGGCTCCGGCGGCTGGCTGTCGGCCATCGCCACCGTCATCTTGGGCAAAAACCGGCCGTCATGAGGGTCGTCCGGAATCTTGAGTGGCAGGGACCAGTCCCTGCTGGCGAGGGCGAGTACGGAGAGTTCTTTGCCGCGGCGGCCGAGGGCCGATTGCTCATCCAGCAGTGCCCGGAATGCGGCCACCGCCAGCACTATCCCCGAGCAATTTGCACCGCCTGCGGTGCCGAACCCGGGTGGTTGGAGGCCACCGGCGCCGGCACCGTCTACACCTACACCGTGGTCCGCCAGTACGGCGCCCCCGCGTTCGCCGATCTGCCTTATGTGCTGGCCATGATCGATCTCCCCGAGGGAGTGAGAATGTTCGGCGGCCTCACCGGCATCGACCCCGAAATCGTCGAGATCGGAATGCCCGTTACCGCCTACGCCCGCACCTACGACGACACCCACGCCATGATCTTCTGGGAGCCCGCCTAACGCATCCCAAGTACGGTTCCTGATCCCCATTCGGCAGGGGCCATGATGGGGCCATGCATGACGACATCATTGCTGCGTTTGATATTTCCGACCGGGTGGCGGTGGTCACCGGGGCGGCCTCGGGGATCGGCCGGGGGACGGCGGTGACGCTGGCTAAGGCTGGGGCTTCGGTGGTGCTGGGCGATGTTGACGCCGACGGGATGGGTGAGACCGGCGGTGAGTTGGATGCTCTGGGGGCCTCGTGGTCGGCGGTGCCGACTGATGTGAGCGACAAGGCGGCGGTGGATGCGCTGGTCGCCGATGCGGTTGACCGGCATGGGCGGCTGGACATCATGGTGAACAACGCGGGGATTATCACCGACAGCCTCATCGTGGACACAACCCCCGAGCAGCTCGAACGGGTGATGAACGTGAACATCAAAGGCGTGTACTGGGGCACCGCGGCGGCGGGTCGGGCCATGGCCGACCAGAAGTCGGGATCGATCGTCAACTTGTCGTCGGCCGGAGCCGACATGCCCGCCCCGATGATCTCGATCTACGCCCTCACCAAGGCGGCGGTGAAGATGATTACCCGCACCGCGGCGTTAGAGATGGCCCCCATTCGAGTGAACGCAGTGGCTCCAGGCTCCATCGAAACCCCCATCTACGACCGCCACTTTCTCGATGACGACGGCAAGGTCGACCCCGAGCGCCAGAGAAACCACTTCGACACCATTGCCCAGATGAACCCGTTGGGCTTTGTGGGCGATCCCACCGACATCGCCTACGCCATCTTGTACTTGTGCTCGGACGCCGGCCGATTCATGACCGGCCAGACCGTGCGCCCCAACGGCGGCGTGGTGATGCCGCTGTAGTCAGGCCGTAGCCTGTGCTCATGAACTCGAATCGCATTGCCCGCCGCATAGTGGCGCTCGCGGTGGCTGCCATACTGCTGGCCGCTGCCTGCGGCGGGAACGACGACGATGCTGCTTCCGGGCCGGTCGAGGTTGCCCCGGTGCAGATCTCTGGTGATCCGCTTGGACCTATTGGGGAATCGCCAGAGGCCGATCCCGCATTTGGCCAGCCGGTGCCCGGCCTCTCCGGTACTTCCATAGATGGCTCGCCGCTGGCATGGACTCCAGGGGAACGGCCCGCGGCCATCGTGTTTTTGGCTCACTGGTGCCCGGCGTGCCAGGCCGAGGTTGCCGAGATGAACGACTGGCTGGCCGCAGGCAACAAACTGCCTGGCGGGGTAGACCTTCTCAGCGTGGTCACATTGGTTGACTCCGACAGGGACAACTACCTGCCCAGCCAATGGCTCGCCGATGAGGGTTGGCCATTCCCTGTCCTGGTGGACAGCTCCGACAACAAGATTGCGGTCGCCTTCGGCCAGGCGGGCACCCCGTTCTGGGTCTTTGTGTTCGGGGACGGGACGCTGGCGCTCAGGGGAAGCGGCCGAATTCCCCCCGAGGGACTGGCTCAGCTCTTCAACCAACTGCTGGCTCCAGGCGACGGGTAGGGTTTTCGCCCGTGACCGGATATCTCGAAGGCAAGAACATCGTCGTCACCGGGGCGGGCAACGGTATCGGCCGGGCCATCGCCATGGGCTGCGCTGCGGAGGGCGCCAACGTAGTGGTTGCCGACTACGGCGTGTCGCTGGACGGCTCCGACCCGTCGTCAGAGGTAGCCGACGCGGTGGTGGCGGAGATCGAGGCCGCGGGCGGTACCGCTCTGGCCTTGGCATCTGACATCAGCACCATGGAGGGCGGCGCGGCCGCGGTCCAGGCTGCGGTGGACACTTGGGGGTCTATCGACGGCGCGGTGTGCGTGGCCGGAATCTTGCGGGAGCGGATGATCTTCAACATGACCGAAGAAGAGTTCGACGATGTGATCCGGGTACACCTCAAAGGCCACTTCACGGTCTACAAGCACGCCTCGGCCATCATGCGCAAGCAGGAGTCGGGCGGATCACTGGTGGGAATCACCTCCGGGGCATTCACCGGCTCTACCTCCCAGTGCAACTATGCCTCGGCCAAGGGGGGGGTCATCTCGCTCACCAAGAGCGCGGCGCTGGCTCTGAAGCGATACGGCATCAACGCCAACTGCATCGCCCCCAGCGCCAAGACCCGCATGTCGGAGAACGTCCCGTTCGAAATCGAGGCTGGCGAGCCCGAAGACGTGGCGCCGTTGGCCGTGTACCTGCTCAGCGATGCTGCTCGGGACATCACCGCTCAGGTCTACACCGTGGTCGGTCCTCGCATCTCGGTTTGGGCCCAGTTTGGAGAGCTTCGCTCCATGTACGCCCCCGACAGCAGTTGGACCCCCGAGGGCATCGAAGAGTCGCTGCCCCGCACCATCGGCTTAGAAGAGCACCCCACTATGGCCCTTTTGGAGGCGCAGGCCGCCCAGCGCCAGGCCTCACAAGGCAGCAGCTGATGTCCGGCGGCGCGCTCGAGGGGCGGATCGCCGTCATCACCGGCGCCGGGCGGGGAATCGGTCGCCACTACGCCCTGCTGTTTGCCGCCGAGGGCGCCAAAGTGGTGGTCAACGACTTGGGCTGTGAGGCCGACGGCACTGGCGCTGATCCGGCGGTGGCCCAGGCGGTGGTCGACGAGGTCACTGCTGCCGGAGGGATGGCAGTGGCCAACAGCGACGACGTGGCTGAGATGGCTGGGGCTGAATCCGTGCTGGCTCAGACGCTGGACGCCTTCGGCGGGGTGGACGTGGTGGTGAACAACGCCGGCATCCTGCGGGACAAGATGTTTGCCAGCATGAGCGAGGATGACTGGGACTCGGTGATCCGCGGCCACCTCAAGTCCACCTTCTGCATGACCCGGGTGTGCGCTGGGTGGTGGCGCGACCAGACCAAGGCTGGAGAGGCGGTAAACGCCTCGGTGATCAACATCAGCTCCACGTCGGGGCTGATCGGCCAGGTGGGCCAGTCCAACTACGGGGCGGCCAAGAGCGCCATCGCTGGCATGACGGTGATCATCGCCCAGGAGTTGGGCCGCTACGGCGTGCGGGTGAACTGCGTGACCCCCGCGGGCCGCACCCGCATGACCGAGGGGGCACCGGGTGTGGCCGAGATGGTGGCCAAGCCCGCTGAGGGGTTCGACGTCTACCACCCGTTCCACCCCGCTCCGGTGGTGGGGTGGCTGGCTACCGCCGACTGCGAGGCGACTGGCCGGGTGTTCATGGCCAAAGGCGGTGACGTCCGCTGGTACACCCCGTGGCTGCGCCAAGACTTCCTTGACGACGAGCGGGAGTGGACCATCGCCGATTTGGCCGAGGCCATGAAGGACCTGCCGCCGGTTCCGGTGTCGCCGTGAGCCGGGAAGTGCCCGCCGAGCCGCCGGGTAGAGGGCTGCTGGAGGGCAAGACCGTGGTGGTGACCGCCGCGGCGGGTACCGGCCTCGGCTTCGCCGCCGCTCGGCGGTGTTCGGCCGAGGGCGCCCAGGTGCTCATCAGCGATATCCACGAGCGCCGCTTGGATGAAGCCGCCGACCGCTTGGATGAAGAGTTTGGTGTTCGGCCCGCCACTCAGCTGTGCAATGTGACGGTCGAAGAGGAGGTCCAAGCATTGATCGATGCCGCGGTGGCCGAGCTGGGCCATGTGGACGTGATGATCAACAACGCCGGTTTGGGGGGCACCGCCAATCTGGTGGACATGACCGACGAGCAGTGGCAGGTGGTGATCGATGTCACCCTCAACGGCACCATGCGAACCACCCGAGCCGCGCTGCGCCACATGATGCCTCGGGCCTCGGGAGTCATTGTCAACAACGCTTCGGTGATGGGCTGGCGAGCCCAAGCCGGCCAGAGCCATTACGCCGCGGCCAAAGCCGGGGTGATGGCCCTTACTCGCTGCGCGGCCATTGAAGCGGCCGAGACCGGGGTCAGGGTCAACTGCGTAGCGCCCAGCCTGGCGATGCACCCGTTTTTGGCCAAGACATCCAGCCAGGAGTTCCTCGACAGCTTGATTTCGCTGGAGGCCTTCGATCGGGCTGCCGAGCCGTGGGAGGTGGCCAACGTGATGGTGTTTCTGGCCAGCGACTACTCGACGTACATGACCGGCGAGATCGTCTCGGTCAGCTCCCAGCACCCCTAGTCCACAGGACTCCGAACCTTTCGGAGTGTTGCGCGGTCTCCGTTCGTTGGGGGAAGGAGCGATGTCAGTGCGAAGAGGGCCAGGGAGGTTCAACCGCAATCCTCCATAGGCGCATTTGCTATCTGATCACAAGTGAAGCACTTCTCCGCATTCCAGAAGGTGCAATCTGACCGTCTCGGAACCGAATCTCAGACTTGTCAGCTTGTCTCGCAGAGAGAAACTGAGTTTTTCCACTTCTCTGCCCACTACCCAGCAAGCCTCGGGGCGAGCCACCAGATCGTTCTCTTGGAAGTACTCGTGCAGGACGCGCAATCCTTCGACAAGCTGCTCGATCTCCTCGGAATAAGCGACTCCACCTTTCAACTCTATGGCGATCAACTGTGCAGCGTTGCCCAGAACGGCAACGACGGAAAAATCGCACATCCTGGTGTCTTTTCCCTTTGAAATTCTCCGATATTCGGCACCCTGTATGTCAAGGCGCAGTCCATGAATGCAGCCATGGTCAGTACTCGTACGCACATATAGATGGCATTCATTCTCCCACAGGTCAGACCAAGAGACGCTTTCAGCCCCGTCTTCAATCAACCGTGAGTTGAGATTGCAAATCTGGCATTCGTCGCTAGAACGACTCACGATTTCTGCCATGGACAGTAATGGTGATCAAGAGCGATTGGCTTCTAGCAAGCCGTTGACAAGTCTGGCTGTCTCATCGTATTGAGATCTCATCACGTCGGTGAAGGTCGACTCGTCTACGCCGTTGATCGAGTCGGGTACTGAGTCGCGGGCGACACACCAGCCATTCTCACGGGAAAATCGCAATGCCTGTACTCTAGTTCGGTCTAGGGCTGATAAATCAGAAGACAACGTGACGTCCGACCTCTCGGACAATTCATGGAGTCTTATCATGTTGTTGAACTGTGAGACGAAGAAGTCCGAGTGTGTGGTGAGAACGATCTGCATTCCCTCGTTGACCAACTTCGCCAAGAAGGAAGCGACCCGCACTTGCATCTCTGGGTGCAGGTGCGCCTCGGGTTCGTCGATTGTTAGGTGGTCGACATTGAGAGGGGATTTCAAGAGCAGGAGAAGAGGCGCGAGCTCCGACAGCATCGACGATGCGCGTGCCATGGGGAACCGGCCCTCGGAAGTCACTGCCATGATCGCGTCGAGGCCGTCCGACCTCTGGTCAACTGCTATCTCGGCTCGCATCTCCTCTTCGAACTTGCGTACGAGTGCAGCGAACTTGGGCTGTCGGTGCTCCATACCGGGCATAGACTCAGGGAGTTCGAGAATGAGCGATAGGAAGTCGGCAGAGGTGCCGGGCAGAGTCTCTATCTCGATTTGACGGATCCCTGCCCTTGCGGACTGCCGCACAGCCGCTCCAGCCAGAACATTGTGACTCTGCATTATTCCTGTGCGGTCGGCAGGCAGATGGACCGCGAGGCGAGGCCATGACGCGAAGATTCCTGCTAGAGCGCTGGAGGGGGCCGTTCCCGGATACAACCCGAGAAATTCGCCCATCCAAATCGGCGAGGGGAGACGCAGATGTGAGAACGATAGGGTTGACTGCTGTATCTGCTGAGGACTCAGAACCGACTTGAGCCATTCTTCAGGGTCGGGAGGTTCAACAGATATGCCTTCTGAGTCGAATCGTATCTCAATTCGCCAATCGGGCATTGAGCTAGATATACGCAGATAGCAGTCAGCAGCGTGGCGACTCGGTGTTCGCCGTCTTAGGCGTGAGTACTCCGCTCCGAACGCATAGCCAACGGAGTGGCGAACACTGGCACCATAATTTCGAAGTGCCTGGCTAGTGGCCCCTTTTGCCCAACGCATGCTGGCCTTGCTGGGCACAAAGTCCAGGGTGTCCAATGTCGATGGGTCATCCTCTTGGGCATTCAGTACTTTCGTGATCCAGTCTTCGACCTCCGACGGCACGTCTTCCTCGCGCCCGTGTCGCCACCTCGGCCAAGATGGGGAGGGGTTTAGAACACGGTGCAGCACGGTGGCGAGAAAGGTCTTGCCCGTGTTGTTCTCTCCGATCAGCAGCGTGAGGTCGGCCAGATCCAGTTCAGCCGCTCGAAGGGGCCCGAGATTGGATAGCTCTAGCGAGACGCTCACCCAACCAGACTAGCCCCCCACGACCTCCACCCGGTCAGCGAGCCCTGCCGTTTAACCGCTTGGTCAAGGCAGACCTGAGATAGCCAGCGGATGAGACGCGTGTCTCACAGTCCGTTCCGTCCCTGGCTCGATCGAGGCTCCGTGCACGGTGCTAAGTCGTGTTTGCAAACCTGTCATCCAATGTCTTCGCCTCTAATCAGAGCGGCCAAAGTGATCGCGACCTCGTCAGCTAACGCAATCGGCGGCGCGTTCGAGTCCATTGCTTCCTGGCTGGCGAAGAATGATCTATTGGCCAAGAACAGCGCCTGGCAGGCGTTGGCCACCGCCTCGGGCCAGCGCTCGCCGTGCTGGTGCATCTCACCGGCGATGTGCTCGGCCAACACAAGCATCCCGTCGTAGACTCTGGCTGCGAACGGCCTGTCGGAGTACCTCGCAGCGGCACTCTCGGCAGCGGCGTAATAGGCGGGCTCGAACCGGGCGTGCAATGGGTCGGCTGGCTCTTTCGCTCCTGGCGGATAGATCGGCTCGTCGCGGCCCCCGGCGCGGATGTGTCCTTTCGGCAGTTCGATCATTGCGATGCCTGGACTTTACTGAGCTAGCGCCATCGCTGCGACATCCGCTCCGTTCCGTGAGACGGTCGAGTACTGCTATCGACGTGCTCCCGCTCCGCGAGAAGTCGCCTGATGGAGCTGCCAAAAGGCTGGAAGCTGGAGGCCGAGTACAACAAGCCGCGCAGGATCGTCGTCGCGCTGGCCGGAGCTCTGGAGGCGTTCGCGCTGGCCTACTAGTCGGCCAGGGATTACGACCGGCACCTGTTGCTGTGCGAAATGGGCCTCTGGCCGAATACGCGCTCGCGGCAACCGAGCAGGACGCGACCGACCTGTGGCTGGTCGCCGGGTTCGACAGCTTTGGTCGGGCTGGAGCCTCAAGTTGGCCTTGACCGAGTGCAGCAAGGGGCATTCAATGCCTCCTTCATTGCTGTGGCCCTAATAATTTATCGAGCTTGCTCAAGCAGCGCATCATCGATGTCAATGGGGCGTTTCATCACTAACATGAAAGTGCCCACTCTCCGCAGCCAGGACATGCCCAATTTCTCCCCGGCCCGCAACTTCATTCTGGGTAGGTAGGGCGCGGAACCTCATGTTCATGACATGAGGGCGGTGGCCAGAACAGAACGGTCAGTGGCGTGGTAGACATGGGCCAGGTCGAGATCCACGATCTTCTGGGGTATCTCGGGGTGGAACCAGCCGTCGATCAAACCCCAGTGGTGGGGGCTCAATATATAATCCACTTTGAGCCCTTCGAGGGGGTAGTACTCCCAGAGGTCGACCTCGCTGTAGGCGGCTTCCTTTAGGTCACACTATGAGTACGCGCAGCCTGGGCCAACACGTCCTCTACGAGATCTCTATCAAGGGCGCTCACGAAGCGAGCGTGATCCGGATGACAGAAGACACGCACCTTTCCGAGAGACTCGTGAAGGTCCGTTCTGAGGCTCTTCCACAAATTCGATTCTTCGGGGGTAGTCATTGGCGCCTCATCGATTCGCGCTCTCCGCCGATCCTCCTCCCGCACAAATTCAAGGGGAGACGATGCCCCCGGTCTGGGTTGTGTGGCGTCCACGAGGACAAGGATCCTCCGTGACCTTATGGCAGCCAAAAATGTGTTCTTCTCGTCGGGAACGACAAGCGAGGTGCGAGCACTCACCTTGTCAACTTGCTCGATTGCTGATGCAAGCTGATTTTGAAACTCTCGCTGGAATTCGAGCCTGTCAGTCCAGGAAGTGTTGGGCGAAAAGACGTTCGTTATCGAGCGCCATAATCGCTCCTTGCCACCCCATCGCGATACAACTAAGACCCGCTTAAATAGCGTTCGCTGTTGTATAAGATTGGCAAGGTCACGACCGTTCTCGCCAGAGTGTTCTGCGAGCCACTCAAGCATTGCTTGATCCCCTGGATGTAATTTTGTGCTCCACGTAATTCTACCAAGCGGAAGCTGTTGTGGTGCACCATCGCTCTTCTTGTCATACTCACCGAACGCTTCAGACAGATCTTTCCTGACTTTCTCTCGAATTCGTGAGCGTCTCCCATCGCTGTCTCCCACAACCAATTCAAGATACTCCCAAGCTATACGTTGGAGCATAGCCTTCACGGTCCGGTAAGCGTGATGCCAGTAAACGGATCCATAGAGTGCATACCTCGCAAAGGCAACGGCTTCGGCTGTCACTCGTCCTTTCTCGTGGATGCCGATGTTGACGTATGTGCCGTTCGTTTCTTCACGAGTAACAATTGTCAGTACTCGCAGTAGGCGTTCGACATCGATGACTGATCCATAGGTGAGGCCTAGGTTAGTACTGTCTCTAATGATGTAGTCAAGCTTGTCAACATCGATTGGCCCATCGATCAGTGCATGGATAAGGCGATCCTTTACTGTACCTGTTTTGCTTGGCACGTCAGCCTCCAGAATATCGAGGACGCGGGCAGCTGGTACGCCCCATCCAACCTCGCCGGTCGAAAGACGTTCATTCTCAAGTATTGCCTTGAGGCTCCCCGAAGAGCGAAGGAGAACTTTGCCACGATCCTCATGTGAGAAGAAGTCACCTTCGGCCTCTTCGAGGTCGTGTGCTAAGGCGTAATGGCCTATGTCATGGATGAGCGATACCACCAACGCAGCAGCGATATCTTCCTCGGTCATTATTTGACGGAACAGTGGATTTATCGGGTCTTGGTTGAGAGCAGTGAGGTAGCGGCACATGGCTGAGTATGCACCCATGACGTGTTCCAAGCGCGTGTGTGTGGCCGTGGGATATACGAGGTTCAACAAACTTAGTTGGGTGAAACCAGCGAGGCGCGCGACATGATCGTGGTCCAGAAGGGCCTTGACTCGTGGAGTGAAACGCGTGGTTGAAAACGTTGATGCTTGGATAGTCTCGGAGCCAAATTGATTGAGTTCGGGGACACGTGTCTCAAGGTTGAAGCCACCCGTGAGTTTCCTTATGTCCTGTAGAGCATCGTACGCTTTAGCGTACTTGATATCGGAGAAGGTGTCCGGAGAAAGTCCTAGCAGCGTCTCCTCCTTCTTGTTCTCGCCATCCAATAGGCGGCAAGCCAAGAGTTTGATGTACCGATGCACATATAGCGACAGCGGCCTATCTTCTCGCCTATCCAGAACTTCTAGCAGCCGTAGGATCGTTTGTCCGAGAGAATATAGATCCCATGTTGGACTCAGATCGGATCGGGGAATCTCACTACGGAACCGATTTGGATCGCTTGAAGCATTCACAACGAACTTGCGGACACTCGGGTGGATATATCCCTCAGTGCCAAGAACGACTGTATTTCCATTGCTCCCTTTGAGTGCTTTGGCAAATCCTAAATCGCCTACAACTGGTTGATTTTCGGGCCTTACCATGATGTTGCCGGGTTTGATGTCCAGATGCACGACGTTTTGAGAGTGCATATAGGAAACCGCTTCCAAAACGCGCTCAAGCAACTGAACGAAATCGTCCTCCAGGATGTCATTACTGGCCACATATTTGTCCGCATCAACGACCGACTCATAGAGTTCCATCACATAGTATGGGAAGGCTATTTCGTTATCCTCTACCGCTCCTCTTGTATGTACACGCATCAGATACGGATGCGACAAACTGACAAGTTTGTCGGTCTCGCCAGTAAGCAGGTCCGAAAGCAACTGCTGCTTTCCTGGTGAAGGTCGTGGGAACTTAAGCGCTCGATCTACATTGAGTTGCCGGTCGCACACGCGGAGCACGACACCGCTCCCACCGATGCCGAGAGGTTCAATGAATTTGTAGGAATCGGCGAGTGCGGAGGAAATCCCGCCTATGATTCGGGACAACTCATCCTCCTCTCCGTCCCATGCATCCTTCAGGGTTGAGCTTTCAGCGTACATTTTCTCGATGAGTCGCAGGATCTCGTAGTTATTCAGTTCGTCGTTGTCCGACATGAAATTCTCCAGAATCTGTAGGTGGGCGCAGTTAAAGAGTCTATCTGTGCGAGGCAATAACCCCTATGGGCAGAACACCTAGGTCGCCCCCCAAACGGCCCGCCGCCGAACCCGGGCCTTGTCCCTCTACCTCCTACCCAGGCTGCCCACGTCCCTCCTCATAGGGCACCGCCGCCGTATGTCCGCCGTATCGCCTCGTCCTTCGGTAGCTGTGCTGCGCGAGAATTACGCCCGGTGCGTGCGGATCTCGTTGTGGACGAGGCGAGGGCGTATGGATTTGTCTGCCTGGAGGAGTTGTTCCATGTCTCCTTCGTCGGATGTCGCGATCACGACGCTGGAATAGCTTGTCGCGAAGGCTGCAGCAGCGGCAACGGAGGCGTCGACCACGTCGAGAATCCCGCTGATACGGCGGAGGCGGCCGGCAAGGTGGGCCATGTCTTCGTCCAGCGGGATCGTTTTGCACCGTTTGAATGCCTGGTTGAGGCGGGCCTGGGTCGGTTCGCCGTTCCACACTTGCGCTAGCACTGCTGCGGGTACGTGGACCCTGTCGCCTTGGTCATACGCGGCATCAAACAAGGCCAGACATGGCGGCTATTGCGCTCAAGCGCAATCAGCGCCCCGGTGTCGAGAACGAGGATGCTCACAGGCCTAGGGTGGCGCGGGTTTGTGCCTTCTCCTGAGGTGTTATGGGGCCGTGCTCCTGTTCCCAATCGGCGACAATCTTCAGCATCTCCTCTCTGTCGGCTTGCCGCTGTTCATGGTCGTTGAGCCAATCTTCGTGTTGCTCCAGGTAACGCGCTATCGCTTCTTCTACATCGAATCCAGGTCCCATTCGTCTTCGGCAACTGAGGCATTCGCGGGCTGGGCGCAGTCGGCGTGTTCTTGCTGGTCTGACCTGTTCTGGTTGCCCATCGGGGTGGCTCTCCTTGGGTCGGGGACATCGCTGTTCCCTGAGCCGGCCTACCCCTATGACACCTAAAGTGGAGCGGCTAATTCGCTATATTTCAGTATCTGTCGATCATATCAGCCATCAAGCGAGAGTCAACCCTGCACATCTCACAGGCGGTCATAGCGACCCTTGGGGGCCTACCCAATCTGCTGGCTGGCCAGTGCGCTCGGCGGTCCGGTCGCCACGCAGCAGCCATGACCTCGTCGTCGGCGAGGTCGGTGCCGTCTGGTCAGCTGGGATGCGGACCCTTGAGCTTATGGCGCGAGAGCGGCGGCCAGAACCGAACGGTCGGTGGCGTGGTAGACGTGGGCTAGGTCAAGATCCACGATCTTTCGGGGCATCTCGGGATCGAACCAGCCGTCGATCAGGCCCCAGTGGTGGGGGCTCATCATGTAGTCCACTTTGAGCCCATCGAGGGTGTAGTACTCCTGCTCCCAGCAGTGCGTCCAGCGCGAAGTGGGCGGACCGACAACTCGGCTGAGGGCCCAGTTCACGATGGCCGGGATGTGGTCGGGCATGGCCATGAGGTCACGCTCGAACGCTGCCACCGAGTTTGCTGGCGCGTCGGGTTCGACCCGCAGCAGCAGTGTGCGTTTGATCTCTCCGGCGAAGCTGGGGTCGGCCACCACGCCGTCGATCAGCTCCAGCTCCACCAAGTCGACGTCGGCCACGTCTTCGAAGCCGGAAGGGACAGGCTCGTCGATCCCGTCCC
>JAPPKI010000160.1 GCA_028820035.1 bacterium
GCTCGCGGGCCACGTTCTTCACCACGTACTTGTAGAGCTGCACCTTGTCGGCCATGGCCAGCATCTCGTCGAACACCATGTCGATCTCGGCTTGGCCGGCAGTGCCCACCTCGTGGTGTTGGACCTCGATGGGGATTCCCACTGATTCCAGGGCTACCACCATCTCCGAGCGCAGATCCTGGAAGGTGTCCATAGGCGATAGCGGGAAATACCCTCCCTTGTAGGGGATGCGATGGCCGGGACTGGGAGCGCCGGTCACCGAGGGGCGACCGCTCTCGAAGATGCCCTCAGCCGAGCGAATCTGATAGCCGGCTACGTCGGGCTGGTTCTGGAAGGCCACGCTGTCGAAGATGAAGAACTCGGCTTCCGGCCCGAAGTAGGCGGCATCGGCGATGCCGGTGCTGGCCAGATAAGACAGGGAGCGGCGCACCACACCCCGGGGATCTTTGCCGTACATCTCGCCGGTGACGGGATCCTTCACGTCGCACAGCAGCACCAAGGTCTTGCGCTTGGTGAATGGATCGAAGATCGCGGTGTCGGGATCGGGGATGAGAAGCATGTCGGAGGCGTCGATGGTCTGGAATCCGCTCACCGACGATCCGTCGAAGCCGAGACCCTCTTCAAACACTGCTTCGGTCAGCTCGCGGATGGGCAGCGAGAAGTGGTGCTGCACACCGGGGACATCGGTGAAGCGCATATCCACGAACTCCGCACCCTCTGATGCGGCTTGAGCAATGATTTCTTGGGGAGATGACACAGTGGGTTCCTCCTTAATCGCGCCCTTACTTTCCCACAAGCGAGAAGGGCACTTCGCATCGTGCCAGAGCCGAGTTTCCAGAGATTTTCCCGATTGTGAAAGGTTTGTGAACGTCACCAATGGGCTGGCGTTGACAACCGGCGGCGGGGCACTCTGGTGGTCTCCTATGGAACCGCAAAAGGACTATGTGCTTCGCACTGTGGAGGAGCGGGGGGTGCGCCTCATCCGGCTCTGGTTCACCGACGTGCTGGGCCAGCTCAAGTCGGTGGCCATCTCTCCGGCGGAGTTGGCCGACGCCTTCGATGAGGGACTGCAGTTCGACGGCTCGGCCATCGACGGCTTCTCCCGGGTGCAGGAGAGCGATGTGCTGGCCGTACCCGACGCGTCCACATTCGAGTTGCTGCCGTGGGCCGACCCCGAAGAGCCCTCCGGACGTGTGTTCTGCGACATCCGCAACCCCGACGGCACCCCCTTTGAGGGCGATCCCCGCTGGGTGATGCGCCGCAGCCTGGCCAAGGCAGCCGAGATGGGCTACACGTTCTACACCGCTCCCGAAGTGGAGTTCTTCTACTTCCGGCACGGCGATCCCGATCAGCCGCTGACGCCGCTGGACAATGCCTCCTACTTCGATTTGACCACCGCGGATGTGGCCAGCCCGTTGCGCAAACGCACCATCACCATGTTGGAGGCCATGGGCATCCCGGTGGAGTACTCCTTCCATGAGGACAGCCCCAGCCAGCATGAGATCGACCTGCGCTACACCGAAGCGCTGAGCATGGCCGACAACGTGATGACGTTGAGACTGGTGGTGCGCAAGCTGGCCCTCGACCGGGATCTGCACGCCACGTTCATGCCCAAGCCGCTCAACGGCGTACAGGGATCGGGCATGCACACCCACATGTCGCTGTTCGAGAACGACGTCAACGCCTTCCACGACGCCGGAGACGACTACGGCCTGTCGAAAACGGCCAAGGCCTTTATCGCCGGCCTGCTGCACCACGCCCGGGAGATAACCGCGGTTACCAACCAGCTGGTGAACAGCTACAAGCGGCTGGTGGCCGGCGATGAGGCGCCCACCTTCGTGTCGTGGGCCCGCAACAACCGCTCGGCGCTGGTGCGGGTGCCGGTGGTGAAGCCGGGCAAGGAATCGTCCACTCGAATCGAATACCGGGCGCTCGACTCGGCGGCTAACCCCTATTTGGCGTTCTCCGCGGTGTTGGCCGCCGGCTTGAAGGGGGTGCAGGAGGGCTATGAGCTGCCGCCTGAGGCAGCCGCCGACCTCTACACCATGACCAGGGGCCAAGCTCGGACCAAGGGTTTCGATGAGCTGCCCATGTCGCTGTCGGAGGCCCTGGACGTGCTGGAGGAATCGCCGCTGATGGTTGACGTGTTGGGCGAGCACATCCACGAGTGGTTCTTGCGCAACAAACGGGCCGAGTTCGCCGAGTACCGCCGGGAGGTCACGCCCTTCGAGCTCCGCCGTTACATGAACACCTGGTAGTTGCTGTGACTGAGCCGCTGCTCGTCTTTCCCGATCCGCCGCCGCCGGAGCTGGTGCGCACGCTGGACTTGGGGGGCTACAACTGGAAGGCGGTGGGCAGCGCCCAAGAGCCGGAGGGCCGGTGGCTGGGCGCGGTGGTGGCGGTGGATGAGAACCCCGAAGACGCGTTCGGATTCTGTCGTTCACTGAACCGAAGGGGCTTGGACATCCCGGTGCTGCTGCTTATCTCCGGTGCTCGTCTAGACGAACTGGAGATGCGCGACGACCTCTACACCGACTTCTGCCTCACCCCATTCCACCAGCGGGAATTGGAAGCCCGGCTGGCCCACCTGGTGTGGCGATCGGGCACCGCGCTGCGCCCGGAGCTCATCGAATACGGACCGCTGGTGCTGAACGTGGAGACCTATCAGGCCACCATCACCGGCCGGCCGCTCGACCTCACCTACATGGAGTACGAATTGCTGAAGTTCTTGGCCAGTTCGCCCGGCAAGGTATTCACCCGCGAGACGCTGCTCAGCCGGGTGTGGGGCTACGACTACTTCGGCGGCGCCCGCACCGTGGATGTCCACGTCCGCCGCCTCCGAGCCAAGCTCGGCGAAGAGCACGCCGGCCTCATCACCACCGTGAGATCAGTCGGTTACCGCTTCGGCCTCTCCCGCTGGGAGCGGTAACCGCTCAGCCGGAGTAGGCCCAGAGTTCGAATTCCACGAGGGCGCCGAGGGGTAGGGCGGCGACGCCGACGGCGGAGCGGGCGGGGCGGTTGTCGCCGAAGCACTCGATGTAGGCCTGGTTCATGGCGCCGAAGTCGTCCATGTGGAGCAGGAACACGGTGGCCTTCACCACGTCGTCGAGCGTGGCCCCCTCGGTGGCCAGCACCGCCTCGGCATTGGCCACCGCTTGGCGGAATTGCGCGACTAGACCACCGGGCACCAGCGATCCGTCGGCGATACCGATCTGACCGGAGCAGATGAGAAAATCACCGGCGCGAACGATGGGGGAATACGGTCCGACTGGGGTGCTCATGCCTGAGAAGAATACGGGCCTTGAGAGGTGCTCGTGTCTGAGAAGAATACGGATCTTCAGGAGTGCTCATAGCATGGGACCATATGGAAGCTGAAGGCCAAGATCAGCCGAACCAAGACGTCGAGCACCTGATTGCCACCAGTCCATGGCCGGAGGACGCCCGTTCCCTCATCGACGATCTCGGTATCACCGACGAGCGCCGGGCCCGGGCGGCGGCCATGCTGGCCGGAGCTTCTCGCAGCATGAGCAAGGCGGTGCGGCGCGATCCCAGTCTGCTCGGAGTGCTCGACCCGCCCGCCGACTTTGCCACCGAGAAAATCTCGCTGACCGCCCCCGACGACGATGATGCCCTCGATGGCCTGCGGCGGTGGAAGCGGCGCCAGCTTCTGCGTATCGCGCTGCGCGATCTGCTGGGCGAGGCCGACCTGGCCACCGTGGGCCGGGAACTGTCGCTGTTGGCCGACGCTTGTTTCGTCCGTGCCTTGGAGATCGCCGACGAAGGACCGCCGTTGGCCATCATCGGGATGGGCAAGCTGGGCGGCAACGAGCTGAACTACGCCAGCGACGTCGACATCGTCTTCGCCCACGAGGGCGACTCCACCGCAGCCGCCCGTCGAGCCCGGAAAGTGCTGGACATCCTCACCGCGTTCACCCCCGAGGGGCAGGTGTACCGGGTGGACATCGAGTTGCGGCCCGAAGGAGGCGCTGGAGCGCTGAGCCGCACCCCGGAGGCGTTCGGAACCTACTTCGATCGCTGGGCGGTGCCCTGGGAGCGCCAGGCTTACATCAAGACCCGGCTGTCAGCCGGCGATCCCGAATTGGGCAACAACTTTTTCGATGCCATCAAGCCAGGGGTGTGGGGCGAAAACCTCGAAGCCGACACTGTGCCCCACCTGCGAGCCCTGAAACTGCGGGTGGAGGAGTCGGCCAAGCTGAAGGGCGACCGGGAGCTCAAGAAGGGCCCTGGGGGTCTGCGAGATATCGAGTTCACCGTGCAGCTCTTGCAGTTGATTCACGGCCGCACCGATCCAACCATCCGCTCCCCCAACACCCTCACTGCCCTTCGACAGCTCAGCTGGGGGGAGTACATCGACCAGGCCGACGCGGTCCACTTCACCACCGCCTACATCCATCTGCGCACGGTGGAGCACCGCGTGCAGCTCCGCGACGAGCGCCAGACCCACGAGCTGCCCACCGCCGACGCCGACCGGGAGTGGGCGGCCCGAGCATCCGGCTTCGAAAGCCTGGACGCATTCCAGGAGTCCCACACCCGCCATCAGACCTCGGTCCGGGAGATCCACCAGCGGATCTTCTACCGTCAAACCCTCGACCGGATGCACGAGACCGGACTGGTGAGCGAGCTGCTTCCCGATCACCTCGGACAATTGGGCTTCGCCGATCCCGATCGGGCCGCCGCCACCATCGAGCGCCTCACCGAGAACCTCGGCCGTCGGGCCAACGTGATGCAGCAGGTTCTGGTCATCATGGTGGAGGCCCTGGCCACCACCCCCGATCCCGACCTGGGGTTGGTCCGCCTGGCATGGCTTTTGGACGGCTCCTTCCGGGTCGGCACCATCCTCCCGGTGCTGCGCGACTCCCCCATTGCCATCAGCGACATCGCCCGGCTGTTGGGATCGAGCCGAGTGGCCGCGGGATGGATGCGCAACCACCCGGAGTTCGCCCGCTCGCTGATGAACCCCGAGGAGCTGGCCCATGCCCGCACTGCGGAGGTCCTGGTTGCCGAGGCCACCGAGGCCATGCAGTCAGCCGCTGGCGATCACGACCTCCAGATGGCCGAGCTGCGGCGGTTCGTGCGGCGCGAGCAGCTTCGGGTGGCGGCCCGAGACATCCTGGGGCTGGCCTCGATCATCGAGATTCCCCAGGAGCTGACCCTTATCGCCGACGCCGCGGTGGCGGCCGCCGTCGACTCGCTGGCCCCAGAGGTGCCCTTCGCCGTGATCGGAATGGGGCGCTATGGGGGCCTCGACCTTTCCTATGCCTCTGATCTGGATGTGATCTTCGTGTACGAGGGGGCAGGCTCTGATGACGCCAGGGCGGCAAACCGCACCGCCCGGGGCCTGCTCAAAGAGATCGGGGCTCAAACCGCCGAAGGCCGAGCCTGGGAGATTGACGCGCGGTTGCGCCCTGAGGGCGAGAACGGACAGCTCGCCCGATCGCTGGAGGGATACCAACGGTATTACGAGGAACGGGGTCAGCTATGGGAGCGCCAGTCTCTGCTCAAACGCCGCTTCGTGGCGGGAGACGCCGATCTGGGAAACCGATTTCTCCAGTTGGCCGACAAGTGGTGCTACCAGCCCGACTTTAGCGATTCCGAGGCCGATGAGATCCGCGCCATGAAGCGCCGCATCGAAGCTGAGCGGCTGGGCACCGGCAGCAAGGCCCGGGACGTGAAGCTCGGCGCGGGCGGGCTCAGCGACATCGAGTTCACCGTGCAGCTCATGCAGCTTCAGCACGGATTCAGAAGGACTTCGATCCGCGACAACCGCACGCTGCCCGCGCTGGCCGGTCTGTCGGAGCACAACCTGCTGGACATCGGCGACCGGGCCACCCTGGATGTGGGCTATCGCTTCTGCCAGCGGTTCCGCAACGCCCGCTACCACCTCTCAGGACTCTCTTCAGATGTGTTCCCTGATGACGACCATGAAGAGCTGTTGCTGGCCCGACGACTCGGCTATCCCAGCAACCGGGACTTAGAAGCCGACTACCAGGAGATCACCGACGCCGTTCGAGAAGTAACCGACCGGCTGCTCTACGGAGAGTCTGACTGAGCATCCAGCCGACCTGTTGGCCAGTCGGGGGGTGCTGACCATTCGGAGAGCGATCCCCGAGACTGAGCATCCAGCCGACCTGTTGGCCAGTCGGGGGGATGGCCGGCGGCCCGCCAGGTGGCTGCGGCCACGGCGGCGAACACGGCGTCGGAGCAGTTGACGGGCGGGCCGTCGGACGCCTCGATCTCCACCTCGACCGGGGGCATCCGAGATGCGGGCACGACGCCGAAAGAGCGGATAGTGAGGTCGTGGACCTCGCCGTCGGGGCCGACGGTGAGCGCCTCGGAGGTCACCCAGCTATAGGCCATATGCGCGGCGCCGATGCAATACGAGCGCAACACCACCTCATCCAGCGGTTCGCCGCCGTACACCTGAATCCGCAGGCTGCCTCCATTCCACTCGGCTCGGGCCGAGCCCCTGCCCGGAGAGGTGATCGGCTGAAAGCCATCGCCCAACGCGCTCAGCGCTACGGCGGCCTCAACCCATCCTGCACCCCGAATGGCGACCGAGGTGGGAGGTCTGGCGATGTCTACTTCTTCTACCGTCAGGGCAGAGGAAACCGACGCGACGGCATCGGCCACCCCCGGCGTGCGCACTACCCGAACCACCCCTTGGCCATCGGCGTTGATCCCAATGGCCACCGGCGGGCGTTTGGGACCGTGCCGAACACAGTCCTCACGAGACCACAGCACCCGCACCGGACGGCCGTGCTCATCGGCCAACCGGCGGGCCACCTCCGGCAGCGGAGACGCCAGCTTGGCGCCGAATGCGCCGCCGTTGGCCAGTGGACTAGCCGGCTCGCCGCCGGGTACACACCACGAAGCGTCGGTTTCCAGATAGGCGGGCTCCACCCACGAGGTCCGAAGGCGCACTGCCCAGTCGCCTTCAGGGAATTCCAACGGCATAGGCAGCTCTGTCGGCGTGCGTCGGCCCTGCACTTTTCCCGCTACGGCCCGGGCTTCGGCCACCGTCTCTCCCAGCACCCAACCGCCTCGGCCATCGGACAGCGCCACCAGCGCCCCATTGGGTCCGGTGTCGTCGGCAAAACCGCCCTCCCCCAAGGCCACCTCCGGCCCCACGGCCTGGGCAACGCCGCCCTCGATTTCGGCTCGTCGACCCGCCGCGGCCCAATCCCGACCGGGGGCGTCGGCGCCGAAGTGCTCCCACGCTTCCAAGATGGTCTGCCACCCCGTGCAGCGGCACAGATGGGCCGCGAGCGCGGTGGCCCCAGACGAGCGGGGGCGATCTTGGTCCAGTCGGGCATCCAAGCCCGCAAGACGCATGATGATGCCAGGGGTGCAGAAGCCGCATTGGCTGGCGCCAGCCGCGCAAAACGCCTCCCCCCAAGCGGCGCAGGTGTCGGAAGGCAGCCCGGCCAGCGTGGTGATCTCCCGGCCGGCCACCCGGCGGGCGGGGGTCACGCAGGACACTCGAGGCTTCCCATCAACCCACACGGTGCAGCAACCGCATTGTCCTTGTGGGCTGCATCCGTCTTTCACCGTGTGGATGCC
This sequence comes from bacterium, assembly GCA_028820035.1. Classification (GTDB taxonomy): domain Bacteria; phylum Actinomycetota; class Acidimicrobiia; order Acidimicrobiales; family Bin134; genus Poriferisocius. The sequence goes on from JAPPKI010000160.1 coordinate 7,582, forward strand.
AAGCCGGTCGCGCAACACCTCCATGAGCGATGTGCCGTCGTCGGGCACTTCCACGGAGCGACCGTCGACGGTAAATTCCAAAGCGGCGGTCATTGGATGAGGGTAGCCAGCGCCGGGCGGCGCGGCGATGGGGGTTAGCTAAAGCTCTGTCCGCAGCCGCAGGTGCGCTGAGCGTTGGGGTTGGTGATGGAGAACCCTGCCTCGGTCAGACCGTCTTTGTAGTCAAGCACCGCGCCTTCCAGCAGGGCGGCGCTAGAAGAGTCAACTACCACCTTGACATCGCCAAAGAGAACTTCCTGGTCTTCGGAGCCGAAGTCGGCGTCGAAATACATCTCGTAGCTGAATCCGGAGCAGCCGCCAGGGCGAACCGCCACCCGCAGGGCCAGTTCCTCGTCGTCGGCCTGCTCTTGGCGAACCAAATCTCCGACTTTGCTGGTTGCTGAATCTGTGAGCGTGATCACAAACTTCTCCCTACTCGGTGCTGCGACGCGTGGTCAGTTTACCCGCAGAAATGGTTGCCCAACACACCCAACCGCGGCGCACGTCTGTAGAGCCTCACACCCCTACCCGTTAGCATCATTGAGTGTGAGCGACGGATCGGCTTCCAATCAGCCAACAGTCGACGATGTGATGGCCGTGCTGCGCGGGGTTATCGACCCTGAATTGGGCAGCGACATTGTTGAACTGGGCATGGCGCGAGGCGCGGTGGTCAATCCCGACGGCCTCGTCGAGGTGACGGTGGCGCTCACTACCGCGGGATGCCCGCTGCGGGCCCAGATCCAGCGAGATGTCCGCAGCCGGGTGGGCGGGTTGCCCGGCGTGGAGAAGGTCAAGATCCACTGGAGCGAGCTGACCCAAGAGGAGAAAGCCGCGGCCATGGCCAAAGCCCGCTTCAACGTGGCCCAGAACGCTCCCGACACCGCAGTGCCCCCCACTGCCAAGGTGGTGATGGTGGCATCGGGCAAAGGCGGGGTGGGCAAATCCACCGTGACTGTGAATCTGGCTGCCGAACTGGCCCGAAGAGGCATGCGGGTCGGGGTGATGGATGCCGATATCTGGGGCTATTCGGTGCCCCGAATGCTGGGAGTGGAAGGCCGTTTGGCGGGGGCGGAAGACGAGAAGAAGATCGTTCCCAATGAGAAACAAGTGGGCGATGGCACCCTGGAAGTGGTGTCGATGGGCTTCCTTGTCGACCGGGAGGAGACCGCGCTGATGTGGCGGGGCCTCATTTTGAACCGGGCGGTACAGCACTTCCTTGAGGACGTGCGCTGGGGCCCGGTGGACTATCTGTTGATCGACATGCCGCCGGGCACCGGCGATGTGCAGATGGGCATCGCCAAAATGCTCCCTCAAGCCGAAATGGTGGTGGTGACCACCCCGGCTCGCAGTGCCCAGAAGGTGGCTACCCGGGTGGCCTCAATGGGGCGTTCCAACTATCTCCGGATCGCCGGGGTGATCGAGAACATGAGCGCGTTCGTGGCTCCCGATGGGGCGTCGTACGAGATTTTCGGCCAAGGAGGCGGACAAGAGCTCGCCGACGAACTCGGCGTGCCCCTGCTCGGTCAGGTGCCCATCGACGGCGCCGTGGCCCCTGGCGGGGACGAGGGGGCGCCGGTGGTGCTGGAAGACGCCCCTGGTCCCGCGGGTAATGCGTTGCGAGCCATTGCCGATCGGCTGTTGGAAGAGATCCCCCCGGTGGATATGGCCTCTTGTACCGCTCGGATTTTCGAGGCCGCTGAAGAGGCCCTGGCCAAGCTCGACATCGTCTCGTCGTAGGACTCAGCAAAGGAACTCGCCGTGGTCGTCTGGTTGGTGCTCCTGTTCATTGCGGTGCCACTGGTGGAGCTGTATGTGATTGTGGAGACCGCCCGAAGCATCGGAACGCTGGAGACCATCGGCCTTCTGATCGTGGTGAGCGTGGTGGGGGCGTGGATGGTGAAGGCCCAGGGGCTGGCGGTGCTGTGGCGGGTCAGGAGCAAGCTGGGCGAGGGCGTGATGCCCGGCCGGGAGTTGGTGGACGGTGCCCTGGTTCTGTTGGCCGGGGCGCTCATGCTCACCCCCGGCTTCGTGACCGACGCGGTGGGCCTGCTGTTGTTGTTCCCACCCACCCGAATGGCGATCCGCCCGTTCATCATCCGTCGTTTTCGCCATCGCGTGACCTACATCGGTCCCGAGGGCACTCGGCCGGAAACCATCCACGACACCGATCTGGCCGATGGGGATTGACCGGCTACAGATGACGGCATACCGCTAGCGCCATACGCTGAGACCCGTGAGACCCCCTTCGGTGGATGCCCTGGCCCGGTCTTTGACCGACACCGGGCTTCCCCATCCCCTTCTGGTGGACGCCGCTCGGGCGGCTATCGCCGACGGCGACATAGAAGGAGTGCAGGAGCGGGCCCGTGCCCACGCTCACGCCGCGGCTCGGTCGCTGCTTCAGCCCGTGGTGAACGCCACCGGAGTCCTACTGCACACCAACCTGGGACGGGCGCCGCTGGCCATCGCCGCTGACGCGGCCTATACCAACCTGGAACTGGATCTGTCCTCGGGCCGAAGGGGATCCCGCCACGCCCGTGCCGCGGCGCTGCTCGCCCGGCTATGCGGCGCCGACGACGCCATCGTGGTGAACAATGGGGCGTCGGCAGTGCTGTTGGTGCTGGCTGCGTTAGCCGCCGGACGAGGGGCGGCGGTGTCGCGGGGCGAGTTGGTGGAGATCGGCGGCGGGTTCCGGGTTCCAGAGGTCATGGAGCAATCGGGGGCGCGGCTTGTGGAGGTGGGTACCACCAACCGCACTCGCATGGCCGACTTCGCATCAGCCGTGGAGAATCCGGCCAACGACACCGCGCTCGCTCTCAAGGTGCACCAGTCGAACTACCGCATCGTGGGGTTCACCGAACATGTGACCGTGGCCGAGATGGCCTCTCTCTCCGTCCCGGTAGTGGCCGACATCGGATCGGGACTGGTGGATGCCGCCTGCCCGTGGCTGGCCGACGGCCCCCCGGCGTGGCTGTCCGGCGAGCCCGCGGCCCGCCAGACCCTGGCCGACGGCGCCGCGCTGGTCGTTTTTTCGGGCGACAAGCTGTTCGGCGGTCCCCAAGCAGGGATAATCGCCGGGCGATCCGACCTGGTGAGCCAATGCGCCCGACACCCTCTGGCTCGGGCGCTGCGACCGGGCAGCTTGGTGCTGAACGCCCTCCAACAGGTGGCCTTGGCCTATTTGCGGCGAGACGGACAGGCCATCGAATTCTGGCGAATGGCATCGCTGACCACCGACGAGCTGGAACACCGGGCCCATGCGGTGGTGGTCGAGTCGGGGGCGGGCGAGGTGGCCGAGATGGCATCAGTGCCCGGCGGCGGCACGCTTCCCGGCACCGAGATCGATTCGCTCGGTGTGGTGTTGGACGGCGATCACTCGGCTCCCCTGCGCGCCGGGTCACCTCCGATCATCGTCCGAGTTAACGACCATCGCACTTGGCTCGACCTGAGAACGGTGGCCCCTGACAACGACCAGCACGTGATCACCGCCCTGAAAGCCCTTGGGTGAGTATTACGATGAGGCACCGCAACCGACTGGCGAACGTCATAAGAGATGGCCGCTGGTGAGCATCACCATCTCCACCGCCGGCCATGTGGATCACGGAAAATCCACGCTGGTGGAGGCGCTCACCGGGGTTGATCCCGACAGGTTTGCCGAGGAGAAGGCTCGGGGGTTGACCATCGACTTGGGCTTCGGCTCCGCGCCGCTGCCTTCGGGCAGGTCGGTATCGATCATCGACGTGCCCGGCCATGAGAGGTTCATCCGCAACATGTTGGCCGGAGTGGGCGCAGTGGATGCCTGTTTGTTTGTGATCGCGGCCAATGAAGGGTGGATGCCTCAGTCGGAGGAGCACCTCCGCATCCTGGAACTGCTGGGGGTGTCGCACGGTTTGATTGCCCTGACCAAGGTGGGATTATGCGACCCCGACATCGCCGAGCTGGCTCGTTTGGAGGTGGAGGAGCGAGTGGAGGACACATTCTTGGCCGGTGCGCCGGTGGTGGAAACCGACGTGGTGGATGGTTTGGGCATGGATGAGCTCCGCGCCGAATTGGACGATCTGGTGCATCGAACCCCCGCGGCTGCCGACCAGCGCTGTCCACGGCTGTGGGTAGATCGGACGTTTGCCGCCCGAGGGGCAGGCACGGTGGTGACCGGCACCCTCACCGGTGGGCAAATCCGGGTGGACGATGAGTTGGAACTGCGGCCCAAGGGCACGGCGGTGCGAATCCGGGCGTTGCAGAGCCACCACAGCCAGCGCACCAAAATCGGTCCCGGCAACCGGGTAGCGGTCAACTTGTCGGGCGTCGGCCATCAAGAAGTTGCCCGTGGTGATGTGCTCGTCCGGGCCGGTCAGTGGCATCTAACCAATCGGTTCGACGCCTCCTTGACGGTGTTGAGCACCCTGGACCACGAGGTGTCCCGCCGAGGGGCCCACGCGGTTTATGTGGGCGCATGCGAGCTGCCGGTCCGAATGCGCATCCTCGGGCTTGAGGCGCTGTCGCCGGGCGAAACCGGACTGGTGCGGCTGCATCTCCCCCGCCGGCTGCCGCTTCTACCCGGAGACCGCTTTGTTTTGCGGGAGAGCGGCCGGGCCGAGACCATCGGGGGTGGAACCGTCCTCGATGTCGACCCGGTGCTGCCTGCTTCGAAGGCCAAGCCCGACCTGTCCGTCGATCGAGTGGTGGCCGAGCGGGGATGGGTGGAGGCTGATCAACTGACTCTGCTTACCGGGCAGCGGCGAGAACCCGATGTCGGCCGGTGGGTGGTGAGCGCGACCGTGCTGGAGGATGCTCGGACTCGGCTTTGGAACGCGGTGAAAGACGCTGGTCCACTCGGGTTGGATATCGCCGGATTGGATGAACGAGATCGAGCGGTGCTCAGTCTCATGGAGGACGTGGCGGTCGAGGGAGGCCGAGTTCGCCTCGTCGGCCAGTCGGACCCGTTCGAGAATCACCCGTACACCGCGGCACTGGAGGCGGCGCCGTTCACCCCGCCCGACCCCGAAGCCGTGGGCGTGGACCGAAGCGAAGTGCGGGAGTTGGTGAAGCGAGGCTTGATCGTGGAACAAGATGGGGTGTTCTTTGCCGCCGCAGCAGTGCAGGAGGCTCAATCGGTGCTGGCCGAGATGTTGGCATCCCAGCCTGACGGGGTCACGGTGGCCGAAGTGCGAGAACGCTTGGCCACCACGCGCAAGTACGCTCTACCGCTGCTGGCTTGGATGGACGGGCATGGCGCGACCCGCCGAAGAGGAGATGTGAGAATCGCCGGCCCGCGCCTATGAGGTGGGATCAGATCAACGGTGTGATCAGTTCCGGCGGCCGTTGAGGATCTCCCGGCGCTCCAACTCGTTCAGGCCGCCCCAGATGCCGTGTTGCTCGCGAATTTCCAGGGCATATTCGCGACATTCGTCAATGACACTGCATTCCTCGCAGATGGCCTTCGCCCGACCTTCCCGCTCGAGCTTCTCTTCTTTGCGCTCAAAAGAGGGGGGCGGGAAGAACACAGCCGCGTGCGGTCCACGACAGGCTGCCTTGACTTGCCAGGCCCTCTCACTGGTAACAGCGCTCACTCTTGCCTACCCCCTTTTGGCGGACCTTATAGGCGAAGTTGGCCGCGCACAAGATGAGGACAAAGCAATCGAAGATCACTTTTGGCTGATTTTCAGGCTTCAGGATGGCCCGGAGTCCTTTCGGCGGGGCTCTCGGTAGTCACGAGCGGCGCCCTCCAAAGGCTCCACTTCCAGCCACAAACCGTCTATTTCAGCCACTCTGACCTCGTCACCAGCGGTTACCGGCGTTGCCCGGTTGGCTCGAGCCCGCCACAGGGCACCGCGAATTCGCACCACCCCGTCGGGAGAGACGTCTTCGACGACCTCTCCCCGTTCACCGATCATCCATTCCCGGCCAATGGTGGGCGTGGAAAAGCGGGTGCGCACCATCGACGGCATCCCCGAGAACATGGCCACCGCCACCGCCCCGGTCATCACCACCATGGGAATCCACGACATGGACACGCCGTCGTAGAGCCACCATGTTCCCGCTGCGAACATGACCAGTCCAGCGCCGGTCCAAAACCGGGGAACCGAGGTTTGGATGTCGATACCGAATGCCACCATCGACGCCCCCAACAGG
>JAPPKI010000007.1 GCA_028820035.1 bacterium
CTGGTGCCGGTGACCCAAGTCGGGATGCCGCCCAGGTTGATGTCCTTGGTGGTGATTTGCTGGATGAACCCGGTGCTCAGGCCAGAGCCGTCGGCTAGACGGTTGCCGTCGGGCTGGTAGACAGGATCGACATAGGTCACCGGACCCAGGTCGGGAAGCGGGGTGGCGGTGGCGAGGGGTTGGGAGACTGCTGGCGTGGCGGTGGGGGTGGCTTGGTGGGAGGTGCTGGATCCGCAGGCGGCGATGGCAGCCGCGGCTACCAAGGTGACCACGGCCACCATCCATTTGGCATCCGCGATTCGGCGGGAGTTGCCGCTGGTCATGTCTGCTCGAACTGCCAGCCGCCCTCGTGCAGGGTGAGGCGATGCCGGGAGCCGGGAACACTGGCATCGTGGGTTTCGTAGCCGGCGTCGCCGTGCCACAGCGACACCGGGACTTTGCCGTGGAGGGCGATGTGGGTTTCGTAATGAGGGATGTCGTCGGCCCGACCCCGGGCGGCGGCCAAGGCGTGATCCACGGTGGGGTGTTCGGCCAGCTCCATCAGGGTGATGAAGGTGGGCGGGACCATGTCGATCTCACCGGCGGCATGGCGGGCCAGGGTGTCGGCCGGACGCCACCAAGCGTGCTCTTTGATCTCGCCACCGTCCACGGTCACGGAGCCAGCGGGGGCAGGGGCGAGGAAGAACCAGGTGGCGAATCGCTTGTTGATGGTGGTGGGGGGCACCCAGTGGGAGTAGGGCACCAGAGCTTCGACGGCGATGACCAGGTCGGCCTCCTCAGCGGCCTCCCGCACCGCCGCGACCCGACTGGCGGCGAAAATGTCGTCGGGTCGCTCCGCGGGGTAGTCATCGTCGTCGACTCGGCCGCCAGGGAATACCCACATCCCTCCGACGAAGCTGAGCTTGGAGCTGCGCCGCATCATCAGGGTCTCCAGCCCTCCTGGGGTGTCGCGCAGCAGCACCACGGTGGCCGCGGCCACCAACTCCGGGGCGTTGTCGTCTTGGCCGGCCCAGTCGGTGAACCGATGGCGTCTGCTGCTGCTGTCGTCGCTCATCGGTGGTCAGATCCCATCATCCGGGCCCGGACCTCGGGGTCGGTGACGAAAACCGGGGCGTTGTCGTCGCCCAGCATGGCCAGCTTTACCGACATGCCGCCGTCCACGGCCAGCACCTGCCCGGTGATGTAGCTGGCCTGGGGGCTGAGCAGGAACACCGCGGCGGCGGCAATTTCGGCAGGATGGCCCCGACGTCCCAAGGGGATGGCCCGCTTGGCCGCATCGAGCGACTCATGGTCGCCGGCCCGGGGGGTGGTGATGGTGCCGGGGGCGACGGCGTTGACCCGGATGCCGTGGCCGCCCCACTCCACGGCCATGGTACGGGTGAGCGAGTTGAGCCCGGCTTTGGCCGCACCGTAGGCGGCCAGAAAGGGCTGGGAGGCCAGACTGCTCACCGAGGAGACGTTGACCATGGCTCCTCCGGTGCCGGCGTTGATCATGGCCCGGGCCACCTCGCGGTTGAGGAACGCCACATAGCGAAGGTTGTTGGCCATGACCCGGTCCCAGCCCTGGCGGTCGATGTCCACCAGGGGGCCGAAGTCGTCGATGCCGGTGCCGCCGGCCACGTTGATCAGTCCGTCAATGCGGCCGTGGGCGTTGAGCGCGGCCTCCACGACGGCCGCCGGAGCATGGGGGGCGGTGAGGTCGGCTTGGACCTTGACCACCGGGCGGGGGAGCGAGTCGAGCTTGTCCAGCTCCTCTGGAGACCGCTCCACTGCTATGACCTCGGCCCCGGCCGCCATAGCAGCCTCGCAGGAACAAGTGCCGATGCCTCCTCCTCCGGCTCCCGCAACGATCACAGCGGCACCGGAGAGATCGACAACAGGCTCAACCATTCCCTTCACCCTACGGCTGGGTGTCTGGATCGCTATCCCAGCGGAGTGCGAGATCGACAACAGGCTCAACCATTCCCTTCACCCTACGGCTTGTCGCCCTGTCTGCTGAGTCACGCAGAAATCATCAACTGGAAATTATCCCTGGCAATATGAGGCTCCGAAAACAGAGAAGAGAGGTAGAGGTCATGAAGGAGCTCAAGGGCAAGGTCGCGGTGGTAACGGGGGCGGCCAGCGGGATCGGCATGGCCATGACCAAGCAGTTCGTCTCCGAGGGGATGCAGGTGGTGATGGCCGATGTTGAGGAGGAGGCACTGGCTGCGTCGGCTTCAAACGTCCAGGCCGAAGGTGCCGATGTGTTGGGTGTGCTGTGCGATGTGAGCGACGCGGCTTCGGTGAACGACCTGGCTGAGCAAACCTTGTCGTCATACGGCGGGGTGCATGTGGTGTGCAACAACGCAGGAGTGGGGCCAGGCGGCCTGATGCTGGAGACCACCGCCGAGGAGTGGGAGTGGATCGTAGGGGTCAACGTGATGGGCGTGGCTCACGGAGTGATCACGTTCGGTCCGATCCTGGCCGAGGCCGGGGAAGGTCACATCGTGAACACTGCATCGGAGGCCGGTTTGGTCACCAACAGCGCTCTGGGCATGTACTGCGCCACCAAGCACGCGGTGGTGGGGTTGAGCGAGTCGCTGTGGCGGGAGGTGCATCCTCTCGGTGTTGGGGTCTCGTGCCTGTGCCCCAACTTGGTGAACACCCAGATCTTCCAGTCGGAGCGGAACCGACCCTACGACGCCGAGCTGACCCCCACCCAGAACGCCATCATGACCCCGATGCGGGAGATGCTCAGCGCCCGGGGAATTGCCCCTTCTCAGGTTGCCGCCAACGTGGTAAGCGCCATTGTTGAGGACCGGTTTTGGGTGTTCACCCATGACATCACTCCCGAGGCAGCCGCAGTTCGTTTCACCGACATCGAGGCCCGCCGCAATCCCACCGACCCCTATGCGGGAATGGAGTTCTAGCGGCCGCTTCGGGGCCCTTCGGCAGCGGTGGGCTAAATTCTTGTCATGGCCGTAGTGGACCACGCTCCCCGTCTTCCGCTGTTCGACACCCTGGACTTCGAACAATTCCATTCTGAGGAGCTGCCCCGGCGCTTGGCCGATGGCAACGGCGAGTTGGCCGCCAGCATCGGCTCCGGGGCTCTGGTCAAGAGCTTCGCATGGCGGTTGACAGACGGCCGGTCGGTGACCTACGTGATGGCCGACGATGGAGTGGAGATCCGTCCCGGCGACGATGCGGAGTTGGTGGTGGAGGTCAGCGAGCAGAACTGGTCGAACTACGTGGCCGAGCTGTGGACCTGGGTCGGGTTGATGTATGCCGAAGCCGCCGAGTTGATTCGGGGTGATTTCGGGCTGTTCGAAGACTTTGAGCCCGTGTTGTTGGCCATGTACCACGGCCGTCCCCTGTATGAGGGGTGGGAGCCCACGGTGGACCTGTCCCGCAGCTTCACCCTCGACGACGAGCATGAGGAGATGAGCCGGTACCTCAATGAAGCTGGGTTCCTGCACATCAGAGGCGTGTTCAGCGCCGAGGAGATCGACGCTCTGCGGGCCGAGGTGGAGCGCCAGCGAAGCGAGGCCACCCCCGACGACCACCGCTCTTGGTGGGCCACCAACGCCGATGGCGAGGAGGTGTGCTGCCGGGTGACCCACATGGACGACCGCAGTAAGCTCATGCTGAGCCTGATCGGCGATCATCGTCTAGATGCCATCGGCGCGCTGGGTGGGGACGACTTCGCCGCCTATCCCGAGAGGGGCGACGGTGTTTCAGTGGTCATCAAGCTACCCAGCATCGTGGAGGGCCTGGCCGACTTGCCCTGGCACCGGGACTGCGGCACCGGCGGGCACTCCATCACCTGTCCCACGGTGAGCATCGGCATTCAGCTTGACGAGTGCTCTGAGGCCAACGGCCAGCTCCACTACCTGGCCGGTTCCAACGAGTCTTCCAACCGGGCTCGTCAGGTGAGCGACGACTGGCCGACAGTGGCCATCAGCGCTTCGCCCGGCGATGTCACCGTGCATTACGGCCACACCATGCACGGCGCCCCGCCTCCCACTGCCGCCCCCGCCTCCGGGGGACGCCGCACCATCTATGTGGGCTACCACAAGCCTCTGTGGGCCGAGTTCATTCCCCCTGGCCAGGGCTACAACGACATCTTGTTCAAGAACGGCGGCCGCATCAAAAGCCCCGAGGAATTCCAAGAGCAGAGTTCGTAGCCAGCGGTCAGACTGCCGGCTAGCGAATCAGCAACCGGTCGAGGATCTCTTCCAGTAGGGGCTCGAGCTTCTTGGCGATGGCGTCGGAGTCCTCGCTCAGATAATCGTGAGGGATGACGACTCTGGGGACGTCGGGCATGCCTAGGGAGCGGGCGACGGTGTCGGCGGCCACGGTGAAGGGCTCAGTGACAACGGTGACGGTAGGGATCCCCAGCCTCTCCAGGTTCACGGCGTCGAGCACACTGCCCGACGTGCATGAGCCTCATTTGGCCAGGCCGTTGACCACCCCGGCGCAGGCCCGGAACGAGGCCAGCATGTCGTCGCCCGCGGGGCGGCTGAGCACTGGCTTGTGCTGGCGGACCACCGCGGTCACATCCAAGCGGTGGCGGAATTCCTGCTCCAACACCTCGGTGTAGCGGGTGAAGTCGGGGCCGGAGGAGGGGTTGTACTCGTTGACCAAAAAGCCGATGGTCAACGGCCCCTGGGTGTGGCCTCGCCGGGAGGCCAGGACATCGTCGTTGACCACCACTTGGCCTCGGGGATCAACCAGCTCACCGGTCAACATCACACTCCAATCCTGCCAGTTCTAGCCATCCAGCGCCCGGCTCACGGCGTAGCCGCCTAGGTTGCCCCAGCCGGCGCACACCGCCATCCAGGGGATGGACTCTGCCCCGGTGACCATCACGTGGATGTCTTCGGGCCGCTCGGTGACCGGTACCAGCGTGTTGGGATCGTCGGTGTCCACCCATTCGGGCCACCAGGCGTAGGGGGGAATGCCGGGGGAGAGGAGGTCGCCGATGCGCCGTCGGGCCTGCTGCCAGAGTTGCTCTTGCACCGCGGCTCGGTCGTAGCCGTTCTCGGCCATGTGGCGGGCTTCGTTGGGGGTGAGCACCACCAGGGTCTCGCCCATGGTGTGGGTGTTGTTGCACCCCTTGATGGTCATGGCATCGGCCAATTGCGCCAAGCGGTTGACGGGCGTGTCGTCTGCGCCCCACATGGCGACGCTGGTGGGGGACTCGCAGGCGAACACCGTGATCCCGCTGGCCGCGTCGATGCCTCGGGCCTGGTGCAGTGCAGGCCACGGGCTGGCCGGCGACTCGGCCACACAGAAGGCGTAGCGGCCGGGATGACCGAACACTTCTTTGACCGGCTCGCCGGGAGTGGCGCCGCCGGCGTTCCACAACAGCAGCTTGACCGCCCGGCCGATGGCGGCGTTGGCATGGGCTCCGCCGCCGCTGAACACCGACTCGGTGTGGGCCATTTCGAGTTGCTCCACGATTGGTCCCGACACGATGACCAGCGGCCAGCACGGATGGGTGGTGGTGACCACGCCCCGCAGGTTGAAGCGGTCCTCCAGCATGGCCTGGACAGCGGCAAGCACTACCTCGAAGTGCTCGGGCCGACAGCCGGCCATGGCCGCGTTGGCCGCTACCACCTCCACAGTGGCCGCCCCGCCCCTCGGGGGGATGGCCCCCAGTAGCTGGCCGGGATCCCGGCCCGACGCCTCCACCAAGGCGTCAACCGCGGCGCGGGTGGGGGGATACACCGGCAACCCGTCGGTCAGCCCTTGGGCGTGGGCCAGCTCCACCCACTCTTCGATGGTGTCAGCAGTAGTGATCAGGCTCATGTGCTCAGTCCCATCCGAAGAGCCGCTTGGGGTTGGTCTCGAAAATCGCCTGCTTGTGGTCATCGGCCAGGTCGGGGCGGTTGGTCACGCCGGTCACACTGGTGGGGAAATCGCTGTCCCAGTGGGGATAGTCCGATGCCCACACGATGATGTCGCAGCCGATCTGCTCGATTACCTGGGGCAAGCCGTGTTCGCCCTCAGTGGAAACGAACAGTCGCCCCTCGGCCAGATATTCACCAGGAGGCTTGGTGATGGCGTCGAACTCGTGGCTTCGGTACTCGTAGTGCTCGTCAAGGCGCTCCAGAGTGTGCGGCACCCAACCCACTCCGCCTTCGAGCAGGGCCACTCGCAGCCGCTTGAACCGCTCGAACACCCCGCCGCAGATCAGCGTGGTGGCTGCGAACATCAGGTTGAACGGGAACTCGATCACGTGGAGTTGGGCGTAGGCGTCGGTGAACCGGCTGTTGGCGAACCGACCGCCGCCAGCGTGGAAGCCCAGGGGCACGTCGAGCTGCTCGGCCAGGTCGTAGAGCGGGTCGTTGTCGGGGTGGTCTGGGTTGCGGTCGCCCACCGCGCAGGGAACGGTCAGCGATACGAATCCCAGTTTGGTCACGCACCGCTCGGCTTCGGCCACCGCCTCGTCTATCCACTTGAGCGGCAGCGCCGGGGTGCCCCGCAAGCGCTTGGGGTCGGCCGAGCACCAGTCGGCCAGCCAGTTGTTGTAGGCCCGACAACAGGCCGTGGTCAGCTCTTGGTCTGCTCCGGCGTAAAGACCGAGGGACATGGCCCCGTACAGCACGGCGATGTCGATGCCCTCGGTGTCCATGTCGGCCAGCCGGAGCGAGGAGTCGACCCCGCCCTCCCGGAGGGTGGTGGACTCCCGGATGCCCTCCGGGGCCCATGCGCCCACTCCGGTGCCTGGGGGAATCACCTTTCCCTCGATCACATAGCGGGTGGTGCCCCGGTCGTCAGTGATCAGCCGGGGCCGCCGCTCGTGGAACTGGGCCGGAAGGTACTGCTCCCACAGCTCGTCGGGCTCGAACACATGGCCGTCCACGTCGATCACCAGATGCTCCGGCATGCCATGAAGCTAACCCCTAGGGCAGGCGGTGGCCCGCGCCGGGCGGACAGTGCGTAATGTTCTGCCCATGGTCAGCCTTGGAGTCCTTCCCCACATGCACGAGTCGGTGATCACCGATCCCCGCTGGGTAACTCAGTTCGCCCAGGCGATGGACGAAGAGGGAGTGGAATCGATCTGGACGGTGGAGCACGTGGTGGTGGCCAACAACTACGAGCCCCGCTATTCCTACTCGGAGTCGGGACGCATGCCCGGCGCTCCGGGCGTGGTGATGCCCGATCCTCTGGAGATGCTGGCGTTCATGGCGTCGGTGACCGAGCGGGTGCGGCTGGGCACCGGAGTGGTGGTGCTGCCTCTGCACCCGCCGGCGGTGATGGCCAAGCGGGTGGCCACCCTCGATGCCCTCAGCGGCGGGCGGGTGATCCTCGGGGTGGGCAGCGGTTGGCAGATCGAGGAGTACGCCGCCTGCGGGGTGCCCTATGAGGACCGGGGGGATCGGCTCGACGAGTGCATCGGCGCCCTGCGGGAGCTGTGGGCCCCGGGCTATCGCAGCTACGAGAGCAACGCGGTCAGCTTCAATGAGTGCGAGAGCCTGCCCAATCCAGCGCAGCCCGGCGGGCCTCCCATCGTGATCGGCGGTAGCACCGGGCGGGCGGCACGACGGGCGGGGCGACTGGGCGACGGGTTCTATCCTTATGTGATCTCACCCGAGGACTACGCCGACCGGGTGGCTCTCATTCGGTCCACTGCTGTCGAGCACGGCCGAGATCCCGACGCCATCGAGATGACGGTGTGGCCGGGCAGCTACCAGCGGGGCGGCTCGTTCGACCTGGGCCTCATCGAGAAGTACGCCGAGACGGGCCTTGATCGGCTCATCGTCTCGGCCGCCGAGTCGGGCAGCGCCGACATCGACGACATCCGCCGATTCGTCGGGCGCTACCAGACCGAAGTCTTGGACAAGATCGGAGGCTAGCCATGGCACTGACCACCCAAATCGGCAACGTAAAGGTCATGCTGGTGCGGGAGATCCTGCAACCGGTTCCGGCCGAGGGGATGTATGTGGAGCCTGACATGGCGGTGTTCGAGGCCAACGCCGACTGGCTGGTGCCCCACTTCTTGGATGAATCCGGCGAACTGGCCCTGTCCATCCACGCCCTGGTGCTGGAGTCGCAGGGCCAGACCATCATGGTGGACACCTGCATCGGCAACCGCCCCGTCGAGATGATTCCCCAGTTGAGCCATATGGGCCGCGGTTTCCTCGACGAGCTGGCCGCGGCGGGCTATGAGCCTGAAGACATCGACATCGTGCTGTGTACCCACCTGCACTTCGACCACGTGGGTTGGAACACGATCCTGGTGGACGGGGAGTGGGTGCCCACCTTCCCCAACGCCCGCTACCTGTTCGGCCGCACCGAGTACGAATACTGGGACTCGGGGGCCGAGGGAGCGGCCATCACCTTCGGTGACGCCGTACGCCCGGTGCTAGAGGCTGGCTTGGCCGACCTGGTGGGAAGCGACCACGCCGTCACCGACGAAATCCACCTGGAACCCTCACCCGGCCATACCCCCGGCCACGTAAGCGTGAGGATCTCCTCTGCGGGTCAAGAGGCCGTGATCACCGGCGATCTGGTCCACCACCCCGTGCAGTTCACCGCCCCCGAATGGGTCATGACCGCCGACGACGATCCGCCCCGGGCCTCAGCCACCCGTCTGGAGTTCCGCGACCGCTACGCCGACTCCGGCATTCTCATCTTCGGCACCCACTTCGCCGGCCCCAGCTGCGGCCACCTCTCCAACGCCGACGGCCGCTGGATCTTCACTGCCAAAGGTTCGTAAATCAAAAGCGGATCAGCCTCCCGCCACCGAGGCACGGGCCATCACTCGGCGGGCGGGGTAGTAGTCGTTGGCGCCGTAGTGCTGGACGGCCTGGTTGTCCCAGATGACCACAGTGTCGGGGGTCCAGCGGACTCGGCAGTGGTACTCGGGGATCTCTGCCTGTCGGCAGAGGAAATCAAGGAGCTTGTCACTGTCGTCGACTGGTGACTCGTCTCCGTCGATCAATTCGGTTGTGAACCCGGCGTTGACGAACAGGGTGAGCCGGCCGGTGCGGGGATGGGGTCGGGCCACGGGGTGGATGGCGGGGGGAACTTCAGACCGGAGTTCGTCGAGTTGGTCGCCGTATTTGTCTGCGTAGGCGCCGATGCTCCAGTCGTGGCGGGCTGAAAGAGAGGCGAGTCGGTTTTGCAGTTCGGGGTCGAGGTTGTCCCAGGCCGCGGCCATATCGGCGAATAGCGTGTCGCCCCCTACCGGGGGGATTTCAATGGCCCGCAGGATGGTGCAAACCGGAGGATGCTCCCGAAAAGTACCGTCGGTGTGCCACATGTTCTCAAGACCGACCACGGTGTCGTTGCGCTCAAAGGTGATGGCATCGGTTAGGGCGGCAGTACCGGGATTAGGGATCAGCTGATCGTCGGTAAGCGGTCCCCAGCGGAGAGCCAAAGCGCCTTGAGCGGCAACGTCGATGGGCTGGTCTCGCACGATCAGCACCTTCCACTCCAGCAGTGCCCGGTCGAGCTCGACGAACAAATCGTCGTCCACGTTCTCCAAGGAGAGGCCGCTCAGCTCCGCTCCGATGGCCGGGGTCACCGGGGAAACCTCGAATCGCTCAAATCTGTACGGCACCCAGCCCCCGGGGAGCCGGCTCATGATTCGAGGCCCGACTGGGTGACGGCGCATGGTCGCCATTGTGGCCGACAGGCCTTACCTCAACCAGAGGCGTAGCGCTCGCCGAGGACTAGGTGGGCCGCTGGGTCTTCACCGCCAACTCGTAGCTGGCCGATGCCACCTTCTGCTGGAGTGTTTCCTGCAAGAGCTACGAGCTGGGCTGCACCTCGGCCGTTCGGTGGGTTCCATGGAGCACAAGTCGGGGACAACCGGAGGCGGATTTCGCTGCCCTCGTGGCCCCGAGGGTTGCTATTTCCCCGCCATTTGGGGTGATTCCGCCACACCCTTCAATTTCGATCCCGCCTGCTGCGCCTACCTCGGCGATTATCGAGATGGCGTCCGCTGTCATCTTCTTGGTATTGCCAAACCTGGGCAAGCAGAAAGCGAGCTCGACCTGACCGTTTGATGCTTGGCCCCACAAGCTTGGATCCACCAAACCATCGATTTCGTAGAGCCTCTCAGCCATCTGTTCGAACGCCAAAGAGAATTCTTCGCTGGTCAGCTTCCGCTCGGCATCGCCATCGACGGCCACTAGAACACCCTCGTACGTCACCTCCACATGGGTTGTTTCCACCGTCATCCCTCCTTTCGCCAACCAAGGCAACGCTCAAAGCGTTTGCGCGTGTTCACCAGGGTACGAGACCCAGACGGTGTGAGCATGACAGATACTGAACACTGGCAAGTCTCTTGACAAAGTGCACGGAAGTAGCGCTTGTGTCGGACTACCCGCCATTCACGATCCTCCGCTGCTTTCAACAGCAGCTCAAAGTCTTTGTTCGGATGCCTTGGCCGGCGTCGTCCGCCAGAATTCACAATACATAGAATATAGTGAAAATAGTGGATAGTGTTTGTTGGGGCTGCCTTTTATTCAGCGGTGTCGCGCTCGGCGAAGATGTCGGTGGCGATGTCGAAGGCCTTCATGGCGGCCGGGAAGCCGGCGTAGATGGCGGCTTGGATCATGACTTCGCAAATCTCCTCCCGGTTCAGGCCGAAGGAGTCCAGTCCCATGATGACGTGCTCGCGGATGGCGAACTCGTTGCCCAGCGCAGTCATCATGGCGATGGTGGCCAGACTGCGCTCCCGGCGGCTCAGCACCGGCCGACCCCACACCGCCGATGGGCCCACCCTCAACATCTCCATAACGTCGTCGCGGACTTCTTCGGGAATCGGCAGGCGGCTGAGCACATCAGGTTGACGAGGTTCGGTCATAGCCCGACCGTACTCCAACGATGGCTACCTTCCTTACACGACACTTGAGACCGCCTACAGATCAAGTGCTGCGCAGAACTGCCCGACAGGCCCAGTAACTTGGCCGACAAGTGATGCTTACCCCGAGGGCAAAGGCTCTGAGTGAATGAGAGATGAAGGCAAGTTGAACCGACCCACTGAAGCCTTACCAAGGGAGGGATACCGAGTCTGGCTTCGATACTCAGATGGGGTAGCCGGTGAGGTCGACCTGACTGAACTGGCTGGCCGAGGCGTCTTCGAAGCCTGGGAAAGCCGCGCCTATTTTGAGGGGGTGCGGATTGCCGAAGATGGAGGGATTGCCTGGGGGGAAGAGATCGAGCTTTGCCCCGATGCTCTCTACATGAGGCTCACTGGCAAGTAGGTTCTGAACTCCCAGGCAAGATCGAACCCTTGAAATAAGTCAACTGGACTCCACAGCCATCAAGTTGGAGCTTTATTGGACTGCTTTACAAGATCTAAGAGATTCAGTAGAGCTGGTTCTACAAACCGCTCAATGGGCTCGGAGTGCAGTAACTTCCCCTGTACCCGTGCAGCGGTAGAGCAGGAGGCGTGGTAACGGTGGCCAATGGGAGGCCGAAGAAGCAGCAGGCCAGTAGTGGGACTGCCACCGAAGTGCAGGGGGCTACCACTGGCTTTGAGGCAGAGCTGTGGCAGATGGCCGACACGCTTCGGGGTAGCATGGACGCTGCCGAGTACAAGCACGTAGTGCTGGGCCTGATCTTCCTCAAGTACGTGTCGGATGCCTTTGAGGAGCGGCGAGCTGCTCTGGATGAAGAGCTTGACCAAGGGGCCGATCCTGAAGATCCCGACGAGTATCGAGCACAGAACGTCTTCTGGGTGCCTTCAGAGGCCCGTTGGGAAGAGCTGAAGGCCGATGCCCGCCAGTCGTATATCGGGGAGACGGTGGATGAGGCGATGGAGGCAATAGAGCAAGCCAACCCGGCGTTGAAGGATGTCCTGCCAAAGGACTACGCCCGCCCCGTTCTCGATAAGCAACGCCTCGGCCAGCTCATCGACTTGGTGAGCAACATCGCGGTAGGCACTGAAGAGGCCCGCTCGAAGGACGTGCTGGGCCGGGTGTATGAGTACTTTCTGTCGCAATTCGCCAGCGCCGAAGGCAAGAGGGGCGGTGAGTTTTACACGCCGCGCTGTGTGGTCAAGCTGCTGGTGGAGATGCTTGAGCCCTACCAGGGCCGGGTATATGACCCGTGCTGCGGATCTTCAGGGATGTTCGTGCAGTCAGTGGAATTCATCAAGGCTCACGCCACGGGGAACGGCAATGGCAGTAGCCAACCCGCTGGGACGCGTCGGGACATATCCATCTACGGCCAAGAGGCCAACTACACCACGTGGCGATTGGCCAAGATGAATCTCGCCATCCGAGGCATTGAGGGACAGATAGCCCAAGGGGATGCATTCCACAACGATCGTCATCCTGATCTCAAAGCCGACTTCATCTTGGCTAACCCTCCATTCAATATTTCGGACTGGGGTGGTGACCGGCTAGCCGACGACAAGCGCTGGCAATATGGTGTGCCGCCGAAGGGAAATGCCAATTTCGCATGGGTCCAGCACATGGTCCACCACTTGGCACCCACAGGGGTGGCTGGGTTTGTTCTGGCTAACGGGTCGATGTCATCGCAGCAATCCGGTGAGGGCGAGATTCGTAAGAATCTGATTGAAGCGAACCTAGTGGATTGCATGGTGGCGCTACCTGGCCAGCTCTTCTATTCCACACAGATACCCGCCTGCCTCTGGTTCTTGGCCCGAGATCGGAGCGGTACTAAGCACCGCAACAGGAAAGGAGAGGTGCTTTTCATCGACGCCCGCGAGATGGGCACCATGGTGGATCGAACCCACCGAGAGTTAACCGACGACGACATCATCCGCATTTCCGACACCTACCACGCCTGGAGGGGGAGCAGTGGTTCCGACGCCCAGTACGCCGACGAGCCTGGCTTTTGCAAGAGCGCGTCCTTGGAAGACATTCAAGTGCATGACCATGTCCTTACTCCCGGAAGGTTTGTCGGTGTCAAACCCCAAGAGGAGGACAACGAACCCTTTGAAGACAAAATGCAGCGCTTAACCACACGGTGGCGAGAGCAACTAGCAGAATCCGCCATCCTCGACGCCCAAATCGAAGATAACTTGCAACGTCTTGGTTTCTGATGGCCAGACAACTGGTGGAGGATTCCACCATCAATGAAAAAAACCGCCGGGACGAATCTAAAGACTTGCAACATGGCAGTACTGGTCAAGGAAATTGGCTGTATGCACCACAGTTTCCAGAAGATTGGATTGGTTGCTCCCTGCACTCACTTGCGGAATGGGTGAATGGGGTAGCATTCAGGAAAATCCAATTCAACGATGTCGGGAAGCCCGTCATAAAGATTGCCGAAATCAAGAATGGACTTACGACACAGACAAAGTACACCCTGGACGAGTTTGATGAATCTGTTCATGTGCAATCTGGTGACCTGCTCTTTTCTTGGTCAGGGCAACCAGAGACATCTATTGGTGCATTCTGGTGGAGAGGGCCAGACGGCTGGTTGAATCAACATATCTTTCGTGTAAGTCCTGCCCCTGGCGTAGACATAGTGTTTTTCTACTATCTATTGAAATATCTTAATCCCAACTTCGTTGGTATAGCACGAAACAAACAAACAACTGGTTTAGGTCATGTTACTAAACGGGATCTAAAGAGCATTGAGGTGAGTGTACCCCCTCTGCCAGACCAACGTGCCTTTGGTAGAATATTGGGAACGTTGGATGACAAGATCGAGCTCAATCACCAAAGGATCAAGATAATGGAAGAAATGGCTAGTGCGCTATTCCAGTCTTGGTTTGTGGACTTCGATGGCTTTGACTCTACAGTAGAAGGAAGGCATCCCGACACACTC
>JAPPKI010000221.1 GCA_028820035.1 bacterium
GGGTATGGCCCGGCCCGAGGTGTTGGCGATGGTCTCGGGGTCGTCGTCGTGGCGGCACATGGTGGCGATGCCCGATCCCTCGGTGAGGCCGTAGCCGGTGACGATGGTCTCGAACCCCAGTCGGGCTCGCATCTGGAGGATCATCTCCACGGGGATGGCGGCTGCTCCGGTCACTGCCAGCCGCAGGGTGGACATGTCGAAACTGTCCAGGTCGGGGTGGTTCAAGATGGTCTGGTATATGGCCGGCGGACCAGGGAGCATGGAAATGCGCTCTTCGGGCACTCGGGCCATTACCGAGGGGACGTCGAACACCGCGTGGGGGATGTTGGTGGCCCCGGTCATGAGACAGGCCAAGATGCCGGAGTTGAGGCCGAAGGCGTGGAAGTAGGGATTGACGATCAGATAGCGATCGCCGGCCCGCAAGCCGATCACGTCACACCACGATTGGAATCCCCGGCAGATGGCGGAGTGGATGAGCATTGCCCCTTTGGGCAGGCCGGTGGTGCCCGAGGTGAACATGATGTGACATAGGTCGTCGCCGCTCACCCCGGCCGCCCGGGCATCGCCGTCGGCCTCGGCCGTCTGATCGGCCCGCTCCAGGAACTGGGCGAAACCGGTGGTGCCCTCGGGAACGGTCCCCCGCAGCACCACGATCTCTTCGAGGCTGCGGCCGCCGTCGGCGTCGCGCAGCAGCGCCACATAGTTGGTGTCCAAAAAGTCGGTGACGGTGAACAGGATGCGGGCCCCCGACTTCTGGAGGATGAAGTCGGCCTCCCGGCCCTTGAACCGGGTATTCACCGGCACCAGCACGCCCCCGGCCATATGGATTCCCAGGCCAGCCACCACCCACTCCCAGATGTTGGGGGCCCATACCGCCACCCGGTCGCCGGGCTCGATGCCCGAGGCCATCAGCGCCCGGGCCGAGGCCCGGATGCGATCTCGCAGCTCGGGGAAAGTCCAGCGCACATCACCGTCCACCAGGGCCTCCAAGTCGGGGAACCGGCGGGCCGCGTCATCGACCAACTCGCAGATGGTGGTCCACGGCGCATCGGACATGGCTGCGACCCTAATTCACTGCTTTGGGATCATCGGAGTTGGCCGGCTAGTCGGCGGTTAGGACAGCACCCAGGGCGATCAACTTGTCGATTTCCTCGTCGTCCATCCCAAGGTCATCAGCCAAAACAGCGCGGGTGTCCTCGCCAAGGCGGGCGGACCGGGGGGTCACACCGACGGTGGCGTCGCCCATGGCGAACGGCTTGGCGGGTACGGGCAGGCCGGGACGGAGTTCAGCGATCAGACCCCGGTCTTTAGCCCAGTCGGTGGCGGCCAGTTCGGCCACCGAGCGGATGCGGGCCGCGGGCAGCGGCTGGCCCTCCACTGCCTTGGCCAAATCCTCATGGGTGGCAAACGTGGCCGCCAGCTCCCGCAAGATGGCGACGGCCTCTTCGTGGGTGGGATTCTCGGGACAGTCGGCAGGGTCGCCGCCCAGGGCGTCCACCCACCGGGGCAGCAGGCGCTGGGGGTTGCCCACCAGTGACACCGCCTGGCCATCGGCAGTGTGGGCAACGGCGTAGTTCCAGGTGTCGAACTCCCTTGGCCCGTCGTAGCCCGACAAGTCGTTTCCGGTCTGGTCGTTGGCGTAAATGAGGGTCTCGGCCATGGCGATGTCGAGATGCTGCCCGGTGCCGGTGTGCTCCCGCTGGTAGAGAGCGGCCAGCACCGCAGATACCGACAGGACCCCGGCGTACAGGTCGCCGTGCTGGTGGATCTCCTGTAGCGGCGCGGCCCCCCGGAGGCGGGCGGCCATCTCGATGGTGCCGGCTTCGGCGTGGATCATGGGGGCGTGGGCCTTGCGGTGCGACCACGGACCGGTCTGGCCGAACCCGGTGATGGAGCAGAACACCAGCCGGGGGTTGCGGGCTGACATCTCCTCGTACGAGAGCCCATAGCGGGCCATCACGCCGGGTCGATAGTTCTCCAGCAGCACGTCGGCCCGACCGGCCAGCGCGGCCACCACCTCGGGGCCGCCTTCGGCCTTGAGGTCGACGCAGATGTTGCGCTTGCCCGCGTTCATGTGGCTGAACGTGGGTGAGATGCCGTCGTCGCCCACCGGGGGTACCGGCCGGGTGAGGTCCCCGGAAGGGGGCTCAACCTTGATGACATCCGCCCCTAGGTCGGCCAGCACTCGCCCGCAGATCGGTCCGGCGAAGATCCGGGTGAGGTCCACCACCCGAATGCCGTCCAGCGGCCCCTTCGTCATTGTCGATCAGCGGCGGAGAACGCGGCCGTGCCCGACCCGCCGCCGTTGAGGCAGCCGATCGGGCACGGCACAGTCCCTGTTGACTTAGTTGGCTTACCGGTTGGGATCGCCGTAGCAGACGAACGGGTGAGCCACCACGTAGTCGGCGTCCACTACCTGCACCATGCCGGTGCAGTCGGGGGCGATGACGTGGTCGGCCGGCCACTTCACCGGGCCGAGGCCACCGGATTGCTGGGTTGTCTCGAAGCCGTCGATGTTGACCGCCTGGTAGAAGCTCGCAGTATTCAGGTCTTCGCCGGCGGCGGCGATCAGCTGAATCAACAAGTCAGCCGACCAGTAGCCCACCAGGCTGCCGAAGCCGGGGAAGGCCCCAACTGCCTCGTAGTCCTCCAGAAGCTGCTGGATTGCCGGCTCGGAGTCGTCCAGCGGAGGTACCTGAGTCACGGCGTAGCCGCCTTCCAAGGCCTGGCCCAGGTCGGGGCTGGATCCGGGGAGACCGGGTACGTAGGTCAGGTAGTCGGCCACCGGACCCTCATAGCCCGAAGCGGCGATGGACGCCTTGAGCGTAATGGCACCGGCGAAGTCGGTGGACAGAATCACCAAGTCGGGCTCGTGCTCGAGCACCGTGTTGACGAACCGGGTGGGATCGGTGATGCCGCCCGCAGTCTGGGTGGGCACGAAATCGTTGAAGGCCAGCTTGCCAGCCCACAGATTCTCGTACAGCGCATGGCCAGCGCGGCCCGCGTCATCATCGCTGTTGAAGATGCCCACCTGGATGTCCTCGGTGCCGAAGAAGTCGAACCAGATGTTCTGGACCGACACGAGGGGATCAGCGCCCTCGACTCCGAAGGCAAAGCCGCTTAGGCAGCCGTTGAACCCGAAGCCCCAGTCGTTGGGTGCGCAGAAGCCGGGCATGAATCCCCAACCGGTGAACGGCACCTGGTTCTCGTCCAGGTAATCGGTGGTCTGGGGGAGCGAGACCGCCGAGGTGACCATGATGCCGAACACCTCGTCGTTCTCCACCATGCTGCGGGCGCCCTCGAAGTTGGCCTGCGGATCGCTGCCGTCGTCCACAAACTGCACCAGCTCGACCGACCGGCCGCCGGGCAGCTCGCCGTCGCGGTTGGCCCGTCCGAGACGGGCATTGATGCCGTCAGTGAATCCGCCGTACAGCGCATCCTGGGTCATCGCACCGAGGCGAACGGTGTCGTCGGTTACGCCTCGGGTGGAGGGCTCGAAATCAATCTCGTAGGTGTAGGCGCCCCACGTGCGGGAGGTTGCCATCTCCCCATCGTCCATGGGCTCCTCGTCGTCGTCGTTGCCGCACGCAGCGACCACCAGCGTCAACGCAGCCAAGAGCGCGAGAAGCTTGTAAAGCAATGATTTCTTCATGTCCCCCTCCGAGATTTGGGCTGCCGACATAGTAGGACAGCGACCTTCGACTGTCATCCTCGAGATGGTCAGTCCGATGTAGAGGTGGCTTCCCCGAGGTAGGCGGCGTCTAGCTGGTCGTGGTCCACCTCGGACCGGGGGCCGTGCCAGGTGATATGGCCCAGACTGATGAAGGCCACCGAGTCGGCGATCTCCAGCACGTCGCGGGCCTTCTCCTCCACCAGCAGCAGGGCCACCCCCCGCTCTTTGAACTCGATGAACAACTCCAAGATCTGGTTCACGATGAGCGGAGCCAGACCCAGCGACGGTTCGTCAGCGATCAGCACTTCGGGGGGATGGGCCAGCAGCGGCGCCAGGGTGAGGATCTGCTGCTCGCCCCCGGAGAGGTTGCCGGCCAATTGGTTCTGGCGCTCTCCCAGGATGGGGAACCGATCACAGCACAGTTCGCGGTCTTCAGGGTTGGACAGCCAGAGCTGCATGTTCTCTCGGACGGTGAGGCCGCTGAAGATTCCCCGAGCCTCGGGGGCCAGCACCACGCCCCGGCGGGCCCGGCGGTGGCTGCGCAGCGCCGTGATGTCCTCCCCGTCAAGCCGGACGGTGCCGTGGGTGGCGGGCAGAAGGCCCGAAGCCACCGCGCAGGTGGTGGACTTGCCCGCGCCGTTAGGTCCCAGCAGTGCGGTGATCTCGCCCCGGGGCACCGACAGGTCGATGCCGTGAAGGGCCTCCACCAATCCGTAGCTGGCCCGCACGTTGACCAGCTCCAGCGCTGGCGGGTGATCGCCGACGTACTGGTCGCCCATCTCCTCGGCTGGTTCCGGCGCGTCGGACTTCACCGAGTCAACCGCAGGGGTAGCCGGAACGCGCTCGGGAACCGGACTCGCATCGTCAACCCAGACCTCCCCCCGCCACACCGCCAGCCGCCGGCGCCACGCGTCGCGGCGGACCCGGTTCTGGGCGGCGGTGAACGCAAGGATTCCATCGGGCTCGCGAGCGAGTTGCATCGCGCCGAGGCCGAACATGAAGGCAGTGATGTTGCGGGCCTCGTCGTATTGGTCGAACCCGTCCCAGTCGATGGGATACCAGGAGTAGACCCGGGCCAGGCAGATGAAGGCCAAAACCGCCAGCACGCCGAGGATGGGCGGCGAGAACGGCAGTCCCACCTGACGATCCCGGACGGCGGTGGCCAGCGCCGCCGCCCCGAACACCGAGGCCACCAGCACCACATGCCACGACTCCATCCAATCCCAATGCCAGCCCTTACCGAACGTGTGGCCGCTGGCCGCCACCATGATGCCGGCCATCACCGCGGCGCCGGGACGGCGGATGCCGACCAAGATCACTACCGCCAGCCAGAAAAGCCCGGCTTGGGTGGTGGCGGTGAACGGGGTCACGTTGCCGATGAACGTGGCAAAGAACACCCCGCCGAACCCGGCCAAAAGCGCCGACAGGGCGAACACCGCCAGCTTGGTGCGAACGATCGAATGTCCCGAGGTGGCCGCGGCAGGTTCGGAGTTGCGCACCGCGATGATGGCCCGGCCGGTCACGGAGCGCTGGAGGTTTCTCACCAACCAGGCCGCAGCCAACACCAGAATCACCAGCAGCACCGCCAGGGACTTCGTGTCTTGGAAGTCGAACGGCCCCAGTTGGGGGCGGGGGATGTCCCACCCCTTGGTGCCCTGGCCGTTTTTGAACCAGCTCCACTCGAACAGCACCCGCTCGCTCATGAAGGCCAGCGCGAGGGTGGCCAGGGCCAAGGGCAAACCACCCAACCTCAGGGCGGGCAGGGCCACGATCACGCCGAGCACCCCCGCGATTATCACGCCCACTATCAGCGCGGGAATGAACGGCAGCCCGGTCTTGTCCAAGATCAGACCGGCGGTCATGGCGGCCATGGTCACGAAGGCCGCTTGGGCCAGGCTGACCATGCCGCCCAGGCCGGTGAGCAGCACCCAGGACATGAACACCAGGCCAAAGGCCAAGCCGGTGACCCACAGCCCCAACCAGAACTTATCGGCGAAGACAAATACCTGGAGCACGATGAACGCCGCCCCCAGAACCCAGGGCAATTGCACCCTCCATGCCGGCAGGTCGTCGGTGTAAACGGTGGCCGGAGGCGCGTCGGCCACTACCCCGCTGCGACGAGTCCGCTCCCGGGCCATGAACAGCAGCCCCACCAGCAGCACCACGAAAGGCACCGAGCTCTCGAAACCCCGGATGTCCTGGGCGAACGTGGCGTACCGGCTCACCAAGCTGGTGACCACGCCCAGGGCCACTCCCCCAGCGAAAGCCAGCGGAATGGAGCGCAAACCGCCTACTACCGCGGCGGCGGTAGCGATGAACATGAACACGTTGTACTGATTGGACTCGAGAGAGTTGAACACCGGTGCGCCGATCACCCCAGCCAGCCCGGCCAGCATGGTGCCGATGATCCAGGCGGCCGACGAGGTGAACGATTCGCTGACCCCTCGCAAACCGGCCAAATCGGGACGGTCCACCACTGCCCGCATCTGGAGCCCGATGCGGGTGTGGCGCATTAGGGCCCACAGCGCCACCGCGACGACTGCCGCTACCACCAGCACCGTCCACTGGTTGCTGCTAATGAGCAGTCGGATGCCGTCAAGGCCGACAACATCCAGGTCGTAGGGCCAAGTCTCGCTGGGCACCTTCCATACCCCGGGGGTGAGGAACACGTAGTCGGTGGATTGCAGTCCCCAGTCCCACGTCTTGGTACCCAAGTCGACCAGCAAATCGGTGAGGGCAGGCAACGCCACCAAAATTCCGATGGTGGCCATGACTTTGGCCGCGTCGTTGGCCCGGGCCAGGGGTCGGAACACCGCCACGTTCAGTAGCTGGCCGAGCAGCGGGCAGAACACCAGCACCACGAGGAAGAACGACAGCAGCCTCATGCCCAAGCTCTCGATGCCCAGGGCATTGATGAGCTGGAAGTAGAGCATCGCCGAGGTGTAGGCGATGCCCCCATAGGCCAGGTTGAAGATGCCGGTGGAGGTGTAGCTCAGCGTGAGCCCGGCGGCGATCAGCGAGTAGATGGAACCGGCAATGGCCCCGCTCACAAGCAATTGGATGAACTCGCCCACCCGATTATTTCCCCCTGGACTATTCGACCTGCGCCACCTTAGTGGCCCGCCCCGATCAGTACATTCGGAGGATGGACGATGTGTTGTTGGACGACCTCGCCTCTGAGCACCAGGTGCTGGACAATCTGGTGGCACGGTTGGCACCGAATGTGTGGGCCAAGTCGTCACCGTCGCCAGGATGGACGCTGGCCCACCAGATCCACCACCTCGATGTGAGCGAGGGGGCCGCGCTGCTGGCTTTAACCGGCCACAGCGACCAAGTATTCGCTCCCACCGGCCGCTGGCCCGACCGCGCTCTGCCCGACGACCCGGCCGAAGTGCTGGGCAACTGGCGCAAGTCGCGGGCGGCCAGCTTCGAGGTGATGGCCACGCTGGACGCTAAAGCCCCGATTATCTGGGGTGACGGCCCCATGACCTGCCGTTCATTCGCCACTGCTCGATTGATGGAGACCTGGGCCCATGGCCTCGACTGCTTCACCACCGCCGGAGTAGAGCCGGTAGACACCGACCGCCTCCGCCACGTGGCCCACCTCGGCTTCCGGGCCCTCCCCTACGCCTTCCGCAGCCAGAGGGTAACCCCGCCCGCCCCCCTGTCCGACCTCCGCTTGGAGTTAGTGGCACCTTCCGGTGAGGTCTGGACCTACGGCGACGTCAATGCCCCGCAAAGCATCACCGGCTTGGCCAGCCACTGGTGCCGGGTCGCCACCCGCCGCATGGACTCCGCCGAATCTGACCTCAAGGCCCACGGTCCCCTGGCCCAGTCGGTTCTAACCGTCGCCCGTGCCTATCTTTCTGATGGAGCTCCCTCCTGAACCCGACAAGGAACCGGCGGGAAAAAACGTGCCAAACTTGGGCATGACCGCGACGCGAGATCAGATCCGAGTTATTGACGTAGATACTCACCTAACCGAACCTCACGACCTGTGGAGCAGCCGGGCGCCGGCGGATTATGTCGACCGGCTCCCGAAGGTGGCCGATGTGGACGGACGGCCTCACTGGATCCTCGACGGAGAACCCCTGGGCTTCGCCACCGCCAGCGGAGTGGTGCGCCCCGACGGCTCCAAGGCCCTGGGCACAGACTTCATGGGCTGGACCATCGACGAAGTCCATCCCGGCGCCTACGACATGGACGCCCGGGTGGAGGTCATGGACCAGGTCGGCATCCACGCCCAGATCATCTACCCCAACCTGGCTGGCTTTGGCAGCCAGAAATTTGGCCAGATCGAAGACGTGGAGCTCAAGCGGCTGTGCGTGTCGGTGTACAACGACGCCATGGCCGAGATCCAGGAAAACTCCGGCGAGCGTCTGTTCCCGATGGGTCTGGTCCCGTGGTGGGATATCGAGGGCTCGCTGGCCGAGGTCGAGCGCATCGTCGGTCTGGGTTTGCGGGGCATCGTGATGTGCAGTGACCCGCAGTTGCGGGGACTGCCCGACCTTGGCGAAGAGGCATGGCGGCCGCTGTGGGAGTTCTGCTGCGACCACGAGCTGCCGGTGAACTTCCATATCGGGGCCAGCGAGAGCTCGATGGGCTGGTTCGGCACCTCGCCATGGCCCTCGCAGGGCGACGACGAGAAGCTGGCCATCGGCTCGGCCATGATGTATCTGACCAACGCCCGGGTGCTGGCCAACCTGATCTTCTCCGGTGTCCTGGAGCGCCATCCGACGCTCAAGATCGTGTCGGTGGAGTCGGGAGTCGGCTGGATCCCGTTCGTGCTGGAGTCGCTGGACTACCAGATGGAGCAACTCCGCACCGATGTGCAAGCCCAGTTCAGCCTGAGCCCCAGCGAGTATTTCCAACGCCAGATGTACGGCTGCTACTGGTTCGAGGACCTGTCCCCCGACAAACTCATCAACCAAGTCGGTCCCGACAACGTGCTGTTCGAGACCGATTTCCCTCATCCCACCTGCCTGTACCCCTTCGGCCTAGATCAAGCCACCGATGCGTTGAGCGATGTGGGTGATGACGTGGCCCGTAAGGTGCTCCAGGACAACGCCGCCGAGCTCTACAAGATCGCGGTCTAGAGATCTGATTTCGCCCTAGAGATCCTCGTAGTCGATCCGGTCGCTTCGGGCCGGTTGGCGGCCTGTCTTGAACGGGCACAGGGGGGCGTCTACCAACAGGAACCGGTGCCAGCCCTCCACGAGATCTTCCACCGAGGCCTGCCATCGGGCCAGGCCCGGGTCGGTGCGCTGGGCTTTCTCGAAGTTGGCCCAGGCCTCCCAGGTGGGGATGGCCCACAGCAGGAAGGCCTCGTCGTCGGCCACCATGGCCGTCTGCCATGCGCCGGCCAGCTCCCAGCTGAAGGCCTCGTAGGCGGGCTGGGCGTCGGTGCGCACTCGCTCCAAGAACTCGGCTGAGGTGCCCCGCTTGAGGGTGATTTGCTCGTGGGCGTAGCACTCTCCGGTGACGCCGTCGGCACAGAGCTCCTCGATGGTCCGGGTCCAGGGGGCGGGCACTAGCAGCCGGTCGGTCCCCCCGCTGCGGTAGTTGGCCGCCTGGGCCCACCATTTGGCCAGTTTGGGGTCTTGGGCGCCGGAGCCCTGACACTCGAGACGGAACGAGGTGGCCATGCCGTCCCAGCCGTCCTCCTCCCACAGGTTCAGCACCTGCGGCCAGCCCCTTGTGGTGCCGACGATGGCCCATACCCCATAGCAGAGCTGATCGCGCTCGTCTTGAGCGATGGGCGACCAATTGGCCGTCATGTGGTGCATGTAGTTGGCCCGGTTGTGGCCGATGATGTCGATGAACTCGTGGATGTAGAGCTTCTTGTTGGCCACGATTAGTCCTCGTCACCCCGGCCGAAGTTGGGCGCGCGCTTGTTCAAGAAGGCGTCCACCGCCTCCCGGTGGTCGTCGGTGTCGAAGGTGATGGCCTCCAGCGCGAAGGCCAGGTCGTAGAGGCGGTTGACCCGGTCTTCCAGCTCTTTGTTGCACAGCCGCTTATTGAACTCAATGGCGTGGCGGGGACCGGCGGCCAGTCGCTGGGCCATGGCGGTGGCCGAGGCCAGCACCTCCTCCGTGGGCACCACGTGGTTCACTAGGCCGAAGCGCTCAGCCTGGGCGGCGTCGAGGAGGTCACCGGTCATCAGCAGCTCCTTGGCCCGGTTGAGCCCCACCAGCAGCGGCCACAGCACCGGTCCCCCGTCGCCCGCCACCAACCCGGCGTTCACGTGGGGGTCGCCGATGCGGGCGGCGTCGCTCAGATAGACGATGTCGCAAAACAGGGCCAGCGACGCGCCCAGCCCGATGGCGTGGCCGTTGACCGCGGCCACCATCGGCTGGCGAACCCGCAGAGCGCCGCGGGCGATGTCGATTCCATCGTCAAGCAGGTCGGGACGCCCTTCGGGATACCCGGTGTCCAGGCTTTCCTCCATCACGGCAAAGTCGGCCCCCACGCAGAACGACCGGCCCGCGCCGGTGAGCACCACCGCCCGCACCTCGGCGTCGGAGGCAATGCGCTGATAGAGGTCCCGCAGGTCTAGGTGCATCTGCTTGTTGAGGCCGTTGCCCCGGTCGGGCCGGTTCAGCGTGGCGGTGAGCACTCCGGAGGAGTCGAGCTCGGTGGCGATGGTTTCCAATCCATACCGGTCTGCCATGGGGGTAGCTTCGCACTTCGCGGAGTGAGTAGTGGATTTCGGGCCGGGTGGTGGATTTCAGCCGCGGTGGGCGAAGCTAGGCAAATGCGAGCTTGGGTGGTCGAAGGGTCGGGGGCGCCGGACGAGGTGCTGCGGTTGACGGAGAGAGCCGCGCCCGATCCGCAGGAGGGGACGTTCCAGATGAGGGTAGGCGCGGTGGGCGTCGGCCTGCCCGACGTGTTCATGTGCCGGGGGGTGTACCCACTGGGACCGTCGGAGGGGTCGTTCACCCCCGGCCAGGAGGTGTGTGGCACGGTGGTGGAGGCCGGCGACGGTGTCCACTTGGACCCCGGCCAGCGGGTGATGGCCGTTACCTCGTTTCAGACCGGCGACGGGGGATTCGCTGAGCTGTGCCTGGGGCTGGGGGGATCGGCGTTCGCCGTGCCCGACTCCATGGACGATGCCACGGCGGCCGGATTCCTGATCCCCTACCACACCGCCTGGATCGGCCTGGTGCGCCGGGGCGGGTTGAAGGAAGCTGAGACCCTGCTGGTGCTGGGGGCGGCCGGAGGCACAGGGGCGGCGGCCTGCTCGTTGGGCGCGGCGCTGGGGGCCCGGGTGATCGGGGTGGCTGGAGGCCCGGAGCGCTGCGAGACTGCCGCGGGCTTCGGCGCCCACCAGACGGTGGACCACCGGGAGGGCGACATCGCCGCTGCGGTAATGGAGCTGACCGACGGGCAGGGGGTCAACATGGTGTACGACCCGGTGGGGGGTGATGCCTACACCGCGGCGGCGCGGTGCGTGGCCCGCGACGCCCGAATCGTGCTCATCGGTTTCGCCAGCGGCGAGTGGGCGCCGGTGAACGTCCGCCACATGGTGCAGCGCAACTACTCGGTAGTGGGGGCCATCCCTGCCCGCTACAGCCGGGAGGAGCGGCTGGACGACCATCGCCAGCTCAGCGCGCTGTGGGACGCGGGCAGCCTCGCATCGGTGGTCAGTGCCACCTACTCGTTTGAGGAACTGCCCGAGGCAATGACCGCCCTGGAGTCTCGCCAGGTGGTCGGCCGGGTGGTGATGGAAATGGGGGCGTGAGCGGGCCGGGCTGAGCCTGCCACCGCGACGGCGAGTATTCTGCCAGCCGCAGACACAAGCAAGACACCGGGACCAAAGGGAGCACATCGTGGAGTTCGCCATTTTCTTACAGGGATCGCCTCGCCGAGGCGGAGCGCGCAGCCCCTACTGGGAGCATCAGGCCTTCGAGAACGAGCTGGAGATGGTTCGGGTGGCCGACCAGCACAACTGGAAGTACATCTGGGTGAGCGAGCACCACTTCTTGGAGGACTACTCCCACACCTCGGCCAGCGAGGTGTTCATGGCCTATTCCTTTGCCCAGACCTCTCAGATCCACATGGGATCGGGCATCTTCAACCTGAACCCCATCGTGAACCATCCCATCAAGCTGGCCGAGCGGGTGGCCATGCTCGACCACATGAGCAAGGGCCGGTTCGAGTTCGGCACCGGCCGGGGGGCGGGCAGCCACGAGATCGGCGGCTTCGGCATCGACCCGTCGGAGACCAAGGCCAATTGGGATGAGGTGATCTGGGAGTTCAAGAAGATCTGGGGAAGCACCGCCTACTCCCACCCCGACGGCACTGCCTTCCAAACCCCCGAGACCGGCACGTGGGGCACCTTCAACGTGCTGCCCAAGCCCTATTGCCACTCCCATCCGCCGATGTGGGTGGCGGCGGGCAACACCCCCACCTATGAGAAGGCCGCCCGCCACGGCTTGGGCGTGCTGGGGTTCAACGTGGCCGCCATCTACGAGATGGCCCCCCACGTGGAGGCCTACAAGAACGCCATTCCCCATGCCGAGCCCGCCGGCGAGTACGTGAACGACAACGTGATGATTGCCAACGGCCTGGTGTGCCTGGAAGACGGCCAAGAGGCCCGCCGGGTGGTGTGCGAGCAGATGCAGCTCAGCTACCTCCAGTCGCTGGTGTTCAAGTATCACGACACCTTCCCCAAGCCCGAAGAGCTGCCGCCCTACCCCACGATCATCCCCGAACCCACCTTGGAGGACGTGGAAGAGCGCATCGCGGCCGGGTTCCTGCTGTGCGGCGATCCCGACGAGGTGTTGGAGCAGGTGAAGCGCTACGAGGAGATCGGCTGCGACCAGGTGTCGTTCGGGCTGCCCATCCAGCTCAGCCATGAGAATTGCCTGGAGACTATCCGGCTGTTCGGGACCCATGTGATTCCCAAACTGGACAAAGACCCGCTGCACCGCAGCACCCGCCAGCGGATCGAGCACGGCGGCCCGCTGGAGATGACCCCCGACCCGCTGTACGACGTTCCCCGGGCCGAAGAACTCGCATAGCAATAGACGACAGCGGCTATGAGCGACCAGGGATCCGACATCCTGGGGGTGAGAAGCGACCGATCTGAGCTTAGGGAGCCGCTGGCCGGGTGGATGGCTGAGCGGCTTGGGGCTCGGAGCGTGGAAGTTGGGGCGTTTGAGGTGCCTTCGGGGGGGTATTCGGCGGAGACGCTTTTGTTTGACGCTGACGTGGACCGGGGGGCGGGTCCGGAGGTTGAGCGGTATGTGCTGCGGCGGGAGCTGCCCGAACCGCCGGTGTATCCCCAGCAGGCGCCGGGTGAGCTGGATGTGGAGGTGGACATCCAGTACCGGGTGATGTCGGCGGTGGCCAACCACTGCGACGCCCCCATTGCCCCGCTGGTGGGGTACGAAGCCGACGATTCCGTCCTTGGCGGCCCCTTTTTTGCAATGGGGTTCGTGGGCGGTGACATTCCCCGGGAAGACCCGATCTACACCGGCTCCGGCTTCTTCTTCGACGCTCAGCCCGGCCAGCGCCGCCAGCTGGTGGATCGGGGGCTGCGGACCATGGCCCAGATTCACAGCATCGACTGGCAAGCCGCCGGGCTCAACTGGCTGGTGGCCACCGGCGACCAGCCGGGCACCGCCACCCAGGTGCGGATCTGGCGGGACTACTCCGACCGGGAGCTCGACGGCCGGGACCACCCGGTGCTGGAAGCCGGGTTCGCCTACCTCTACGAGAACATGCCCGTCGACGACGGTCTGTGCCTGAACTGGGGTGACGGGCGACCCGGCAACATCATCTGGCAGAACTTCGAACCGGCTTGCGTCACCGACTTCGAGGCCGCTTGCATCGCCTCACCGCTGGTGGATCTGGGGTGGTGGCTGATGTTCGACCGGTGGTCGCACGAGCACATGGGCAACCAGCCCCGCCTGGAGGGCGAGCCGTCTCGGGCCGAACAGCGCGATCTCTACGCCGCCCACGCGGGGCGCGATCCGGGAGACACCACCTGGTACGAGGTTTTCGCCGCGGCCCGCTATACCGCCA